>NZ_JAUBPR010000004.1:0-109701 GCF_036700845.1 Microcoleus sp. S13_C5 | reverse complement strand
ATCTACTGAGTATGCTTTCATTGGTATATTATTTTTAGTCGATTCTATTGTACCTCATAACATCCGGAAGTGCTGTAAATCGAGCCTGACGGGTTCTTTCAAGGAAACAATAAATTTAGTTTTATCGCTGTCTTTCAGGTTATAGGCTCTTTCTTTCTCTTCAATATCTGTTAGCTGTTTTTCTAAGTTTTTAAGTATTTCTGCTTGTTTTCCCTGGTCAAAATTGCCATCAAATATTCGTTTTACCCCTACAAGAGCAGCAGCACCTAAAGCTGCACCGCCAACAACTAATCCTACGGGAGGTGCAACGACCCACAACCCAAATAGAACTGGTACACCACCGAAAGCTGCCACCGCCGCACCAGCACCGGCAGCCCCCACCACACCAATGCCAATATCTGCTAAAATCCCTAATTTATCATGTGGATTTTTTTTCAGTTGCTCTATTGACTTCAGAATTTGCTCTTTGGTTGGCGTTTTATTTGCCGACATATTAGACCTCAATTTTTTTGCTAATTTTGGCAGTTAAGCAGTGATGACGTTGCGGAAAATTGTATTGAAAACGTCTACCAGTAATTGAAAAAAATCTTTGGCAATCTCAATAATCTCTTGAACAATTCCAATAATTCCATCAGACACCTCTTTGCCTCGATCGAGTCGGTGGCCAGCTATTGCACCAATTGGGATACCCAGCGCTGTTGCCAAAGGTTCTAATAACGGGCCGACAAATGGTATCGAACTTGCCAAAATTCTTACAGCGACACCAACAGCAACCCCTATCGCTAAATGGGGATGCGCTTTGACAAATTCTATGATTTTAATGAGGAGAATTTTGCCTATAAGTAAAACTTTGTTAGCAGCTTTTTTCGTGTATGTGGCGAGTTCATGCAGCCGCATCGAGACTTCATGTGGCAAGCCGATATCATTTAACCACACATACAAGTCGCTGCTACTCATTGCATCAGCATCGACTTGCCAGAGAGCCATTTTTAAATTAGCTTGCGGTAGGGATAATGCACTAGACATATTTTTTTATCCTGTTGGAAATTACCAAATCTTTACGAACATTTCACGAGGTGAAAAGCCCCAAAACGTCTTGCAATTATTAAAAAAGCTGCTTGATAAAAAAGCAAACCCAGGCGGATTAACACCGGCACTCCTACCCATGTCAAAACTAAGGGTACAACTAATTTATGAGCCTTTTTATTTACTTCTTTGCTCACTGACGCAACCACATTTTAAGCAATTTTTTGCTTTAATGCCCCTCATTAAAAAGTTTAACTTTAATTTTTATGTATTGTCCAGTAGGAGAATGTCACAATTGGCCAGTAGTTGATAAAATTAGCTAGCCGTTAAAAGTCACATTTTGCCCTCCTAAGTCAGAAAAAGTCAGAAAAAGTCTGATACAATAGATAAAACTTCCTACACCTACCCAATAAATGGATGTTCAAGAACTCTTAAGGTTGGCCGATGGCTTGGTGTTCACTAAGACGGGCAAACACCTAGACGATCTGCAACAGGCAGTAGTACGGGGAACTTGGCAAGGTAAAAGATACTCCGAAATTTCCCAAGAGGTTCATTGTACTGAACGCCATGTCAGAAATATTGCATCAAAGTTATGGCAAATTCTTTCAAAAATCTTAGAGGAAGATATTAATAAATCCAATTTTAGCTCCACAATGGAAAGATATGAAATCTCTAAAATTTCAAATTCTGGTTATTTTAACCTTGTCCACAAAGGGAATATAAACGTCTGCACAGAAGCCTCACAGCCTCCAAAAGCTCCACAAAACTCACCCCCAACACCAACCTCGAATCAAGACGACACCCAACAAAAACCGCGACTCGATTTAAGAGATGCACCGGAACTCAGAACATTCTACAACTACCCCAACTCGCCCCTCACCGCCCTCGAAAACTCGATCGCCCGCCAAAACTGCCGCCTCCTCACCATCACAGGCATGGCAGGCACCGGCAAAAGTGCGATCGCCCGTCACCTCATCCCCCAAATTCAAACTCAATTCGATCGCATCATCTGGCTCAGTCTCCGCACCTCCCCACCCCTCGAAACAACCCTCAAAAACCTGATTCAATTTCTATCCGATCGCACAGAAATTAACTTTTCCGCCAACATCGATGCTCAGTTGTCAATCCTAATAGAAACATTGCGCGAAAATCGCTGTCTCATCATCCTCGATGACGTGCAGCAAATTCTCAGCAGCAGGCAACTTGCAGGAAATTATAAACCCGGATATGAAAACTACGGAACCCTATTTAAACTCATCGGCGAAATTCCCCACAATAGCTGCTTAATCCTCAATACTTGGGAACCTCCCTCAGACATCATCACATTCACCGACGATAATTCAGCAGTATGTTTATTACAATTAAGTGGTTTAGGTGAAGCCGCCACAGAAATTTTTAGAGAAAAAGGTTTGTTGGATGAAGAATACTGGCCAGAATTGATTAACCTTTATCAAGGTAATCCCCTGTGGTTAAAATTAGTCGCTCAAACCATTAACAACTTATTTGGCGGTAGAGTCTCTCAATATTTAAGCTATCAACCAGTATTTTTAAGCGATGAATTGACCCCGATATTGCAGCAGCAGTATCAGCGGTTGTCGGAAATAGAAAAACAGGCGATTTCGCAACTTAGTAATGAAAGTGAGCCGATTTCGTTTACCCAATGGATGGCAAAATCTCAAGGATTACAAGGCGAATTATGTAAAGCAATTCTATCTCTAGCAAGGCGGGGAATGCTCGCAAAATTGAACTGTGAAACAGAAACCGTTTTCACGATTCCACCTGTGTTAAAACAGTATGTTAAAATGGTGGCATAATAGATACCACCTTGATTATCCGGCGGTTTAAACCGCTACTAGACAAACAAATTCCGCCTTCGCGGACTAAGAAATAAGAGGAATATTTAACCAGGATTTTGTATTAAATATCTACCTAAATGAGAGCAAAATAAGCTGTTGTGCCTTTAAATAGCGTATAATAAAAATTTAGTTTAGTCAATCAATACAAAAATGCTAGCAAAAAAAACATCTCAATCCCGAACAAATAGAGGAACTACAAAAAGCCTTAAGAGATGAAGATAAGGCAAAAATTAGAGAAATAATTCTGTTTTTATTATTGCTCAAGGACGACAAAACGCAATCTAAAGTCTCTGATTTTTTAGGTTACTCAGTCAACAAAGTATTTAAAAGAGTGTGTGAAGGGATACCCAGAAAATCTCGAAGGTCTAATAGATGAGAGGATGAAAGGTAATCACAAAAAAGCCACAAATAAATATATAGAAATTTTATTAAAAACTCTAGAGAAAGACCCTGAAGAAGTAGGATATAATTTGGGACGATGGACAGCGCAGAGATTAGCAACATACTTAGAAGAATGCACAGGAATAAAATTAAGTAGAGGACAAGTGCGGAGGATATTAAAGCAAAAAAACTATGTTTATATCTGGGCTAGGTATAGCCTAGAGTCCAAGATAAATCCCGAAAAAAAACAGGGTTTAAAATAAAAATAGCCGAATATTTAAAAGTAGAAAAATCAACGCCAGAAAGATTACAGGTCGGGTTTTGGGAGGAGAGTGGATTTAGTTTAAGAGTCACACGAATAAAGAATTGGTGTAAAAAGGGAAGCCAAAAAAAGTCCGAGGAAACCTAAGAAGAGACAGAGTTAATGTAATGGGAGGAGTGAGGAATTCGGATAAAAAAAGTGGTTAGAGTTCTCAAGGAAGGCAATTCATATAATTTTTATCAAGTGCTAAAACTCTTTTATTAAGAGCTAATCAATGAATGGGTATTAGCAGGTAATCACGCCTCCGAATTTGCTAAAAAAAAAGCCAAAATAGTGATCATTATTATTATTGATAATGGTAGTTTTCATCAGAAAGAAGAGTACCTGAAAAGAATTGAAATAGAAATGCCTAATATTCATTTAGAATTTCTCCCCGAATACAGCCCAGACTATAACTTAATTGAATTAGCATTGCATTCGACAAAAGAATATATTGCCCATCGACTTTTTACATCAATTGAAGAGCTAGAGTATTTATTGCATATCCTCTTCAAGGAAGGGCAATTAATAATTAAATTGGGTCGCAAAAGCAAAAACAAGGGTAATGCTTTTATCACAGTTTAAATGTGCAACAGCTTAGGAGTCTAAAAGTTTTCAAAATTTTGTCAAGTCGTTATCGAAATCGTCGCCGCCGTTATGATATCCGTTGTAATTTGTTGTCAAAACTTTACAATTATGAGTTAGCTGTCAGGCCTAAAATTCAATACATTTAATTATAACATATATTTTTGCCCGAGGTCTAGTAAACCCTTTTTATTATTCCGTTTAAAAAACTTACTTGGCTATATTATCCTTTAGATTCATTAGTAAATTTATCCTTAGATAAGTGACTGTCAAAGGTTTAAGGTCAGCCAAAGCGATCGCACTCATCACCCCTTACCCAATCCACCATCCATCTGCGTCTATCTGGGTGCATCTGCGGTTAAAAAAATCTCATCAATAGCTTCGCAACAAATCAAATTAACAAACTTTGATATAATATTACATCTAGAAGCCAAACTCAAACCAACTCATGCCACAAACAGTCTGGATCGCACGACACGGAAACCGCATCGACTTCGTTAACCCCGACTGGTTTCTCACCGCAGAACACCGCTACGATCCCCACCTTTCCGAAGACGGTCACGTTCAAGCTAAACAACTCGCCAATCGCCTCAAAGGTGAAGGAATTTCTCATATTTTTGCTTCCCCTTTTCTGCGAACTGTCCAAACAGCAAATCACGCGGCTGAAGCTCTCGATTTATCAATTAAACTAGAGTGGGGACTGTGCGAATGGCTGAATCCGGAATGGATGACAGAAATGCCGGAAACTGAGTCGGTCGAAGCTTTGTGCAGGCGTTTTCCCCGGATTGATGCTTCCTATAAAGGCGGTATTGCTAATTATCCCGAAACTGGGGAAGCTTGTCTCAAAAGGGCGGGGGAAACTGCTAAACGCCTCGCGGCTGAGTTTCCAGAAGATATGTTATTAGTAGGTCACGGTGCGTCGGTTTTAGGAACTGCGATCGGGCTGGCGGGCTGTGCTGAAACGGAAATTAACGCTTCTTTGTGCTGTTTGGTGAAAGTGGTGCGGGGTGAGGAAGGATGGTCGATCGCACTTAATGGCGATACTTCTCATCTGACTGACTCTGAAACCGTGATCCGGTTTAATTAAAGTTGAGATTCGTGCGAAAAATCGCATTTTATGCTATGTGTGTAAGGTGCGCTGAGGTGCACCCTACGTTAATCTGATTAGTCCGAATCTGGGTGTTATTCTTTAATCTCGATCGCACATTTTAAATAGAAAATCTAAAATAGGTATGGCAGGACACAGTAAGTGGGCGAATATTAAACGCCAAAAAGCTAGAGTTGATGCCGTTAAAGGCAAGGTTTTTGCTAGAATATCTCGCGAAATTATTGTCGCGGCTCGCAGCGGAGTTCCCGATCCCGCTGGCAATTTTCAACTGCGGACGGCTATAGAAAAAGCGAAGGCGGCGAGTATTCCTAATGAAAACATAGAAAGGGCGATCGCCAAAGGTGCTGGCTTGGCGGGGGGGAGTTCGGAATTAGAAGCTATTCGCTACGAAGGTTACGGCGTTGGCGGGGTTGCTATTCTGATTGAAGCGCTGACAGACAATCGCAACCGCACAGCGGCTGACTTGCGAGAAGCTTTTACTAAAAATGGCGGCAACCTGGGCGAAACTGGTTGTGTGGGCTGGATGTTTGACCACAAAGGAGTTTGTACGGTACGCGGCCCGATTGATGAGGAACAATTGTTTGAAGCGTCGCTAGAGGCGGCTGCGGAATCTTATGATTTGATATTAATTGATGAGGATACTGAAGGTGCAGAGGTATTTACAAGTGTGGCTCATTTGGAACAACTGGCTGATGTTTTGAAACAAAAAAAATTTGCAGTTTTGCAGTCGGAAACTCGCTGGATTCCCAGCAATACAGTGGAAATAGACACTCCTGAAAAAGCTCGATCGCTCCTTAAGTTAATGGATGCACTCGAAGATTTGGATGACGTGCAAAGTGTGACGGCGAATTTTGAAATGACCGATGAATTGATGTCTTCGGTCATGGTTTAATGGTTGAAAAATGAGGGATTGGGATCGTCCTGCTGGCACTGCAAAAGACGAAAAATCGCCAGCGGGACATCGCACTACACTATTACCAGGAAACGAATCCCTATCTGTACGCGAGTGGGGAGTGTCAATCCAACGCATTGCTCAAAAAGCTGCATTGAAAATCTCAACCCACAGTAAAGCCATGCTAGATAACAACGAAAGCAAAATAGACAGCACCCACTCACAAGAAGTTCTCTCAGCAACCGAAGTATCAGAAACCAAGGATCGAGCCAAATCGAATGTGCCGGCTAAACCAGAGGATACATCCAATTGGTTCGGTTCCGTGTTCGGAGCCGTCTCTACAAGCGCGAGTGCGGTGGGGAGTGCGGCGGCGAGTGCTGGAAGTGCGATTGTTGATACGGCGAGTGCGGTGGGGAATGCCGCCGGCACTGCTGGAAGTGCGATTGTTGATACGGCGAGTGCGGTGGGGAATGCAGCGGCGAGTGCTGGAAGTGCGATTTTTGTTAATACCGCGAGTGCGGTAGGGAATGCAGCGGCGAGTGCGGGAAGTGCAGCAATGCAAGTTCCCAATTTTTTTGGTTCATCCCTAGTTTTTATTTCGCAGAGTCCTATCCTGAAAAAACTGACCCAAAAGTTCAAAATCGACTGGTTAGTTAATGCTATAGATGCTGTTGACGTCGTAAATGCCGAGGCGCAAGTTCGAGAGTTACAGCGCCAATATCCTCACGAGAAACCCGAAGAGATCGCACATCACTTGATGGTGGAAAAAGCCTTGCTAGCGGCAGGAAGTGGCTTGGTGAGCAGTTTAGTTCCCGGCGTGGCTTTGGCGTTGTCTGGCATGGATTTAGCGGCAATGACGGCGTTATCTGCCGAGTTGGTTTATCAAATTGCTGCCGCCTATGGCATGGATTTGCGATCAAGCGATCGCAAAGCAGAAGTTGTCGCTATTTTTGGTTTGTCCTTGGGTAGCAATTTAGCGATCGAAGCTGGAGTTACGCTTGTCAGCAATATTCCCTTGGCGGGTGCGGTAATTAATGCTAGCGCCAGTGCGACAATGATTTACGCGCTGGGATACGGTGCTTGTCGGTTTTATGAAGCGCATCTCGATTCCTCGGAAATCGAAACCAAGCTCGAAGATTTACAAGAGGTATTGCAAGCGGAAAGTGAGCAATATTTAGAGACAGCGATCGCACAAGAAACGGTAATGGATTGGATTTTGGTGTATGTCGTCTATGCCAGCAAAAAATTCACCCGATGGGATGAGTTATTACCGGAATTACGAGCGGCGAATTTAAATCCCAGGACTTTAGCTGAGATTGAAGCTGTGACAAATAAGTCTAAATTGCTTCCCAAGTTGGATATTTTACTCGCACAACTCGAACTTGACTTTGCCGAACCACTTTTAAAGCGATGCACTGAGATAATCGAGGCTGACGGTGAAATTAATCAACAAGAGGGGAAAATTTTGCTGACAATTCAACGGGCTGTTTTGAGCAAAAGAAAGCAAGCTCAAAAGCCAGCCCAGCAAACTTCGATCGAGGATGCTGTACCGCCACCCACTGAAGCACAAACTGAAGTCCAAGCTGAGTCACAAATTCCCTTTTTATCTTCTGATTCTCCTTCTACTAATAAGTTGAGTTCGAGTCTGCTGCAAAATTTCCAAAAAATCATAAAAGTTGCTGGGCGATTAGACGTGCCAAAGATTGCGAATTTAATAGATACTGAATCACAAGCTCCCCCCTTATCTTCTCATTCTCCTTCTACTAAGTTGAGTGCAATTCTGCTGAAAAAATTCAAGCAGATTTTAGCAGGTTCTACGCGGTTAGAAGTGGCAGAGATTGGGTATTTAATCGATCAGGTCGATCGCATGACGGGAGAAGAGTTTGAGGAATTTTTAGCCTGCTGTTTCCGCAATCTCGGTTATGCGGTCGAAATGACACCCAAAACGGGGGATTTTGGTGCGGACTTGATTCTCTCTAAAGCCCGCAAGAAAACCGTTGTCCAGGCAAAACGCTATCAAGGAAAAGTGGGAAATTCCGCCGTGCAAGAAGTGGTTAGTGCGGTTAAGTATTACGGGGCGCAAGATGCGATCGTTATTACAAACAGTATGTTTACATCCAATGCTCATAAACTGGCTCAAGCGAATGGGGTACAACTCTGGGGAAGAGAACAGTTAATTGATTTAGTGATTCGAGCTAAAAAATAACTGTGTGCAAGCTTTTCTAGTGCGAGCTTCCCCCCTCGCTTGCTTATACCAAAGATGCTTTTTACAAAAATTGAGATGCTCCCCAAGAATCCCCGTCTATGATATCATTTCCGGTTACACTCCTTATGATGTTGACTGTTGACGCCGTGAACAGTTGACTGTGAACAGTGAACTCTAATTTACTATTCCGATGCTAACGGATTTGATATGAAAGAGCGGGGAGTGTCAATAATCTTTTTTCCCAGTGAGCAAATAAGTAACCATGTATCCCTTGCCCTTAACTTGAATAGCGCCGCGCTTCTGAAAAGTATATTTATCTTTTAATCTCTCGTAGGTTTCGGCGGTGACTTGAATGCAGCCGGTAATCCCGTGGGATTCCATGCGTGAAGCAATATTTACTGTGTCGCCCCAGAGGTCGTAAATAAACTTTTTTAAGCCGATGACGCCCGCAACGACAGGGCCACTGCTAATCCCGATCCGAATGCTGAAAGGTTCCGAATGTTCTAAACTCAGGAGCCGAATTTCGTGCAGCATATCGATCGCCATGTTCGCAACCGCCTCGGCGTGATCCTTTCGGGGCGTAGGTAAACCACCGACAACCATGTAAGCGTCACCAATAGTCTTAATTTTCTCCAAACCGTGGCGATCGGCCAAGTGGTCAAAAGCCGAAAAAATATCGTTGAGCACTTCCACCACTGCCGTCGCTGAAATTCTCGACGAAAGCTCTGTAAACCCCACAATGTCGGCAAACATCACAGTTACTTCCGCAAAACTTTCGGCGATATTGTGTTCATTGTCCTTCAAACGCAGGGCGATCGCTGCCGGCAAAACGTTCAGCAGCAGTTGCTCGGATTTAGCTTGTTCGAGTTCCAGTTGTAGGTAAGCAGCCTGCAACTGTTCGGCTTGACGAATTCTTTCTCGGGCTAGCTTTTCGATTTGGGCGGTGCGGCTCAAGGATGTCAGCATATATGTCACCGGAATCAGAGTCCACAGCATCCCCATCGTCAGAGTTCCCCAAGACCGCCAGTGCTTGCGAATCCTGCGAATTTCCGGCGTTGCCGACACGTACATAGACCACTGGCGGCCGCTAATTTTCAGTCGCCTTCTGCAAGCTGTATAGTTCGGGCCTGGATTGTCAAGAATCGGGCAGTTTTGCATCATGGCTAGGTCAGCAGTGGCTGATGCTGGAAGCACTTGTTGGCTCGCGGATTGGAACTGCACCCCAAATTGCTGAATTCGCCTCTCAGCAGGGAGATTTTTGAGAACCGGGTTTGCCCTTTGCGGTAACAGTGATCCTGCTTCTTGCTTGTCTGGAGCCTCGCTAACGAGATAAATATTGAGGTAGTCGGTATTGCGTCCTTTTAAAGAGGTTTGGAAAATATCTTTGCCTCGAAATACGCCCAGAACAAATCCTTGTAGCAGTTGGCGACGGGATTCCAGGGTAGTGGGTTGACTGCTATTTTCGTAAATCGGAACTATAGACAAAAGACCCTGTTCCTGGGAATTGCCATGAGTTAAGCCGATGTAGTTGGTGACAATCATTTCCCCAGTATCGCGCCCTCGATCGAGCGCGGCGCGGATTTCTGGCTGGGAGGCGAGGTCAAAGCCTAATACTGTCTCGTTTCCGGCTGGTGGTTCGACGTAGAAAGCCGGGAAGTATTCGGAACGCTGGAGGGCCTTGCGGAGTTCTCCTCGCGGGCCGCGCTCTGTAATCTCGAAGCTGGGCTCTGTTTCGGTTCTAGCTTTGGTTTCGTAGTTGCGCCGCTGCGAATTGGGGACACGGGGGGCCCAAGCCAGGAGTTGCAGGCTGGGGTGGACGGATAGGGGACGGGCGACAAACCGGGCAAAAGAGGAACGCTCGACCGCGCTGAAGGCTTTCATGTAGTCGCTGAGGGCGAGAACAGTATCTAAGTCGGAGTTAAGCTGGCGTTCGATGCCGATCGAAATATCGTCGATGCGGCGGTGCATTTCGTAGTCGCGGCGGTTGTCTTCCCACTCCCAAACCAAGGCGAATGCCAGGATCGACAGTCCGACACCCAAAGCCAGCGTCAACCCGGCTGGAATGTAGCGAGACCAGGATAAAGGTAGTTTTTTCAGCATAATTGCCTAGCGAATAAGGGCAGCAGATTAGCACACCGCTGAGTGCGATTTGTTCCGGCCTCTGAGTGCGGTTAATTCAAAACCCTGATAACTCAAGCACCGACGGCAATTGGGAATTAAAAGTTAGATATTTAAACTTTTAGATTAATGGACGATCGCTCAACAGGGGATTTCAATCCAAAATTCCGCTCCCTGTCCGGGCGCTGAGATGCACCGCAGGCTTCCCTTATGTTTTTCTACCACAATCTGATGGCTGATGGATAATCCTAACCCAGTTCCAGCCCCTACGGGCTTGGTGGTGAAGAAGGGGTCAAATAACCGCTTGCGAACCTCTTCGCTCATTCCCGGGCCACTGTCGGCGATGCAAATTACAATGCGATCGCAATCACTGAGCTGGTTTTTACTGTGGCTTTTCAACCCAGCTTTTTTCATGAGGGTGCGAATCACGATCGTCCGAGGTTCCGGTTGGTTTTCTAGAGCGTCGATCGCATTGCTGATAATATTTAGAAAGACCTGGTTTAACTGACCCGCACAACAGTAAATCTTGGATATTTTTCCGTATTCTTTAATGATTTCAATCCCGCCTTTTATACTTGCATGATGCAATCTGTGCTGCAAAATTAACAGCGTACTGTCAATTCCTTCATGAAGGTCTACCAACTTCATTTCTGATTCATCCAGTCGCGAAAAGTTCCGCAGCGACAACACAATATTACTGATTCTTTCTACTCCTACTCTCATGGAATTTAGCATTTTTGGCAAGTCTTCCTTCAGGAAATCCAACTCTAACTCCTTAACTCTTTCAGCAATCTGAGGCCCTGGGGACGGGTAGCATTCCTGGTAGAGACTTAACAGTTCAATTAAATCGTGAAAATAGTTGTAAGTGTGAGAAATATTGCCGTTAATAAAAGTTGCTGGATTGTTTATCTCGTGGGCAATCCCAGCAACCATCTGACCGAGACTCGACATTTTTTCGGATTGAACTAATTGGATTTGAGCGTTTTGTAGCTGTTCGTAGGCTTCTTGCAATTGAGCGGCTTGTTTTCTTAATTGAGATTCGGAAGCTTGGAGTGCGGCGGCGGAGATTTTGCGATTGGTTATATTTTCAATCATCCCTAAGTTGTAAATAGGTTTTCCTTCACCGTCTCGAATCAAAGTAGCTGTCACATTTACCCAAACAATTTTACCTGTAGCGGTAATCTGGCGGAGTTCGATTTGATAGTGAGTAATTTCTCCCCGCTCAAGAGAATCAGCAACTTGGATATTTTTGAGATAATCGTCGGGATGCCCAAGTTCAATAAATGTTTTGGCGAGCAATTCTGCTGCGGTATATCCCAGCATTTCACAGTAAGTTTTATTGACTCGTACTAACTTGTTATCATCTAAATTGGCTAAGTAGATAGCGATGGGTGCATCTTCAAAAATTGTGCGAAATAGTTCCTCGCTGGCACGGACTTTAGCTGCTAGGGAAAGCCTATCGGTGATGTCTTCAAACGTAGACAAAATGCCGACAACATTGCCGGAATTGTCGTGTAAAGGTATTTTATTTGTATCCAGACAGCACTGGGTGCCGTCGGCTTGCATTTTGGATTCTATGATGTGATATTCTGGGGTGTTGGTTGCCATGATGCGGCGGTCGCCGGCTCGAAAAAATTCTGTTTCTTCCGGCTTCCACGGCATATCGAAGTCGGTGAGACCGGCGATTTCACTGGGGTCATTGAAACCTGCGACTTTGGCAAAGTTTTTGTTACCTCCCAAGTAAACTAAATCTCGATCTTTCCAGGCGATTAACTGAGGGATGTTATTGATTACCAACCACAGCATTTTTTGGGAGGTTTCCAAGGCTTCCGTGCGTTCTAGGACGCGCTTTTCCAGTTCTTGATTGGCTTGTTGCAGGGCGATTTTTGACTCGCTGAGGGCGATTTCTGCTAGCTTGCGATCGCTGATGTCGATTGTCACCCCTTCCCACAGTATATCGCCCCCAGGTTGCGCTTCCGGGCGGGCGATGCCGCGAATCCATTTCAGTTTTCCCGATCCGGTTACGATCCGCCCTTCATATATCCAAGGTGTGAGAGTTTCGCCGGAAATTGCGATTGATTCTAACAGAGTTTTTAGGTCTTCTGGATGCACCATTGACCACATTAAACGGGAGTTTTCTTGAATTTTTTCTGGCTCTAATTCGTAGAGTTCCCAACAGCCGGAACTCACATAAATGAATTCATCGGAACCGTCGGGATGCAGCAAGTATTGATATATCATTCCCGGCACGTTGGCGGCCATTTTTTGGAATCTGGCTTCGCTTTGCCGCAGTGCTGATTCTGCAAGTTTGCGATCGCTAATGTCAATCAACAAGCCATCCCAAATAATGTTATCTTTTTCGCCCAGTTCTGGTCGCGAAGCCCCGCTAATCCACTTAATCCGATCGCCCGGAAAAACAAATCTGCCTTCCCACCGCCAAGGCTCTAAAGTTTTAGCTGAGATAGCAACAGATTCCTGGAAGCTTGGCGCATCGTCTGGATGAATCATTTCGATGGCGGGAATAGCTGAATTTTGGAGTACCTCTGGTTCTAATTCCCAGAGATCACGGCAGCCGGAACTGACGTAGGGGAATGACATAGCGCCGTCTGCTGCTAACTGAAATTGATAAATCATCCCGGGAACGTTGGCGGCTAGTTTTTGAAACCTCGCTTCGCTTTGCCGTAGTGCTGTTTCTGCTTCTACGCGATCGGTAATATCGTAAAATGCCGATAAAATTGCGGCTTCGCCATTAAAATTAATCGCTCGCATCGACATTTTGACCCAAAAAAAACTGCCATTTGCTTTCTTGAGGCAGATTTGTTCGCTGTCACTAAAGCCGTTTTGTTTGACTAATTCTAGCAAGTGACGCCGAGCGTTGATATCGGCATAAAAATCAAGTTTCCCCCCCCCAATAAGTTGTTCATAACTTAACCCTAAACTTTCCCCTAGAGCAGGATTTGCATACAAAATAAGGCTGTCTTCTAGGCGCGTAATTAACATGGGAACGGGAGTCGTGCGGGCAATCACGCGCAATCTTTCTTCGCTTTCTTCCCTGGCTGTTTCGGCTGCTACTCTTTTGGTAATATCGTTCTGAACTCCGATAAAATGAGTTAATTTTCCCTCATTGTCTAGGATGGGGGAAACCATTAATTCGTTCCAAAAAGGAGTTTTGTCTTTGCGATAATTTTTGAGAACTACCTGAATTTCCGTCCCCGATCGTAAACTGCTGCGAAGTTTGTCTAATTCGGCCTGATCGGTATCGGGGCCCTGCAAAAATCGGCAGTTGCGTCCAATAACTTCTTGGGTACTGTAACCCGTCAGTTTCTCAAAAGCAGGATTGCAGTAGATAATAGGTGTGTCAGGCTTGCGAGCATCGGCGATTAGGATGCTGTTGCTCGACGCTGCGATCGCCCGTTGTAGGAGAGACAGGTTGAAAGAGTCTGTTGTCATCTGTGGCAATATCCAAATTCCCAGGGAGCGGACAGAACAATAAAAAATTATAAATAGCTTGAGCCATTCTTATTCTATAATGTTATTTTCAATTTAGCTTTTTTAACAAAGTCAGCAGCCCAAAAAAGCCGATGGGGAGACGACTAATACCATTTTAGATTTTAGATTTTAGATTGGCAATGACTGATTCCATTATGGTTTGGGGCACGGGCATACAGTTGCCTTCTGGTTTGAAAGTAGTACAACCGAAAGCATTAGGCACTTATCCAGAAAACAAAAGGTGAAAATACCGAATGCCCAAAGAAAACAGAAGATGATAAGGAGTCAGAAGACAGAATTTAGAATTCAGAATATCCCATGCCCCAAGTCAGGGGTAACGGTCACGGAAAGAATTTTTCCGGCTACACGATTAAAATCGGGGGCTTTAAACCTGGATTCTCCATCCAGTCGCACAGAATTCATTCTGGATTCTGCCTCCTAAATTCAGAATTCTTCTTCAGTAAAAATACTGCTATGTTGAACTTTTTTTCTTCTCCTCGTTCCATCCGGCTCGTCAACCCTTTTAAATTGACAAGCTGATGGAAGAACCCTGAGCAGTTTTGCTTACTTCAATCCTGGCTTGAAAAGCTTCTTTCAGGTGGGGCATATGGGTAACGGTGAGGATGCAGGCGAAGTCCGAGGCGATCGCATTAATTGCAGCAATCAGCCGATCGCACCCTTCAGCATCCTGAGTCCCGAACCCCTCATCAATAATCAACATTTGCAAAGCCGTACCCGCCCGCTGAGACAGCAGTCTCGCCAGCGCCAGCCGAATCGCAAAATTAATCCGAAAAGCTTCACCGCCCGAGTAAGTTTCGTAGGCGCGAGTACCGCGAGCATCAGCAATTAAAATGTCTAAAGTGTCAATCAATTTAGTTGCTTTTTTAGAAGCAGCAGCCCGCTGAGTAATAAATTGAACGTGCAATTGATTGGCGCTCAATCTGGACAATATCTGATTGGTTTCAGCTTCGAGTTGAGGCAAAACATTTTCAATCATTAAAGCTTGAATGCCGTTTTTACCAAAGGCTTGACCCAACTCTTGATAAACTCGCTGCTGGCGTTTAGCAACTTGCATTTGCTCTTTTTGAGCTACTAGCTGAACTTGCAGATTCTCCAGATTTTGCTGCTGCTGCTGGAGGCGTCCGAGACTTCCCAAATGTTGATCTAGCTGCTGGCGGCGGCGACTCATTTGCTGTTCGATCGCACTTATTCTGGCTGTGGGATCGGGATGTTCTTGCAATTGCTGGTTCATCGCGGCAGTTTGAGCGCTGACAGCTTGCAAATCTCGATCGCGCACTGCAATGGAATTTGCTATTTCATTAACCCGCTGCTGCACTTGCGGGTACTGCACAGTTGCCGATCGCAATTTTTCGGCGCGGGCGATCCAAAACTGCGATCGGCGCATTTCGCTGCGGACGTGTTCGTGCTGTTCCAAATTATAGCCAATTTCCGCAATGTATCTATCTAAAGACAGAATTTGCTGCTGTATTTCCGAGCTATTTTTTTGCTGTTCTAACTGTTGCTGTACTGTGGCTAATTGAGTTTGCAAATCCGGGCGGCGGGCATTAATTTTATTCAGTTTCTGCTGAGCATCTTTGATTTGAGCTTGCTTAATTTCCGCCCACCGCAAGCGCTTTTCATCGCTGCGGGCGAGGGAGTGGCTGCGATCGCTGTAATTGAGCTGTTGCAGTTGCTGTTCAATTTGCTGGAGTTCGCCCAAGTCATCGGCTGCATACTCGCCGGTGCGTAGCAACCGCTCTATTTCCGCAGCGTCTTGACGCATACTTTGCAGCCGGTTTTCGTCTTGGCCCAGGCTATCTAATTGTGCTTGCAAATGGCTGCGGCGTTCCCGCAATTCTTGGTAGGGCGCTAATTCCTCTTCTAGTTCGCGGTATTCATGTCTGAGAACTTGAATTTCGCGCTCCGAGACGGCCAACTGTTCGCGCACAACCCACAGTTGGTTCCAGATTTCCTGCTGTTGGGAGTGGTGTTTTGCGACTACCAAATTCCAGTAGTGTTCGTCTAAAGGTCGATCGCACAAAGGACAATTGCCAAAATTTGCATCCCGCACCATTAAAGGCGAATTCGATGGCTCGTTTTCCGCAAAATTCGAGGCTTTACCTTCACCTGCGGTTTTTTCTCCTTCATGTTTCCGCAGCAGTTGCAGTTTTTGGTCGATCTCGGCGAGTCTGGTTTGATAGTCGCGGCTTTTGGCTTGCAGGTTTCCTAGAAAGTCGTGCCTTTCTTGACCTTTTTCGCGGACTCGCTGCTGATAAACTCGCTTGTTTTCCAACTGCAAAATTTGATTGGCGATAGCCGAGATTTCCTGCTGTAATTGTGGCTGTCGCTGCTGCTGCTGAACTTGCACCTGTCGGTTGATTTCGTCTAAGCGGGCGGTTAAACCGGCGCGGGCCCGATCGAGCTTTTGTTGCTTTTGCTGCTGCTGTTGTAAGAGGGGCGAAACTTGCAATTGCAGTTGCTCTAGTTCGTTGACGCGCGATCGAACTGCTTGCAACTGTGCGAGTCCTTTATCAACCTCCGGCTGCTGTTTGAGAATTTCCAGAACATCTTTTTCATCTTGTTCTAAAACCTCTAATTGAGCTTGCAACTGCTGAATTTTGCTTTGCAAAAAGCTCAGTTCTTGCCGTTGCTGTTCTTGCAATTGCTGACGCTGATTTTGGGCTTGTTGGTGAGCTTTGAATTTGCCAGCCAGAGTTTCTTCTGTGGCTTGCAAGCTGTGGAAATACGCAATGCCTGCTGTTATTTCCTTTTCTTGCCCTAGGAGGGCTTGTAGCTCATTTTGCTGCTGTTTTGCTGCGCTGAGTTCTTGCTGCAAGCGGCGGCATTCTTGAGTGATATTGTAGTGCTGTTGCTGGTGGCCGGCGAGGAGTTTTTGCCAAGTTTGGCGGTTGTGGTGCTGGAGTTGCAGTTGCTGTAACTCGGTTGTGTCGGCTTGCTGCTGCTGCTGAAGCAAATCTGTTGCTTGCTGCAATTGAATTTGTTCGGAGGCGATCGCCTCTTTTTGTTGCAGTTGCTCTTGTACGGTTAGCAAACTCTGTTTGAGCACTTCGACTTGAGCTTTAAATTGTTTGGAGGTATCTTTGGCTTGGTCGGATAAAGTATCGTAGGAGTCGAGCTTGAGCAGGTTGGCTAAAACTTGTTTGCGTTCGATCGGCTTTTTGAGCATAAATTCATCAGCTCGCCCCTGCCGCAAATACGCCGAGTTGATGAAAGTATCGTAATCTAGTTTGATGTGTTCGAGGATTTTTTGCTGAGTTGTTCTCAGACCTTTGTCTGTGAGAGTGCGAAAATTAAGTTTTTCCTTACTCTCGGCCGAATTCAAGCTGACTTGAAATTCCAAACTTCCCGATTGTCCGCGCCGGCGGTTGCGAATCACGCGATAGATTTGGCCGCCGGTGGAGAAAGTGAAATCAACGCGCACATCTGTTTCGCCGATATGGATGATATCGTCTTCTGTATCGCTGCGGCAACAGCCCCAAAGTGACCAGGACATGGCTTCTAAGAGGGAGGATTTGCCAGCACCGTTAGGCCCGCAAATGCAAGCAGTGTGCAAGCCGCGAAAGTCTAAAGCAGCTTCGCGATAGCTGAGAAAATTTTTGAGTGTAAGTTGTATAGGAATCATTTAGGCCATCGCGCCATACAATCTATCTATAAATAACACTATTTGTACGCTGTTGCCTAGTTATTCAATCTAGATCCAGAACAATTGTCAGTGCTTCTGCAATTTCTTCCATAATTGTCTCGGACAGGGTTCCGAGTTGTCGGACAAATCTTTGTTGCGAGACGGAACGGACTTGAAAAGTATCGGCGGCGGAGAGTTTAGTCAAGCCATTTTCGTCGCTGGGATCTAGTCGAACCATCCAATTTCTCTCGGTGTATCGCTCTTTCCAGTCAGTGATGGGAACAATAACTTCAAGCAGCAAAATTCCAACCGTTTCATCGCTGACAATTACTACCGGACGGGTTTTGCCGATTTCGGCGCCCACAGTAGGTTCAAGCGCAACCAGCCAGATTTCGCCTCTACGCATTAGTTTTTATCCCTGCGTTAAGGTATTCTTCCTCGGATTCAAAATAGGGTTCGCTGTCAGCCGACCACAAATCATGTAAAGCACCTCCCGGCATATAATCTTTGACTGCTGCTTCTGCTGCGGCTCTGAGTTTCCGTTTTCTCTCGGCTTTGCGCTGGGCTTTTTCTTCTATTTCTTCGCGCATCATCCGCGAAGCTGTTTCGATGATTTCTAGACGTTCTTCTGCTGTCAGATTTTTGAGTGCTGCTAAGATTTCTGTTTTGGTCACGGTTTTTTCGGGTGGTTGCTGAGAAAGTGCGATCGCACCATCATTATATCTTTCACAAAAATCAATATCAGCGCTCTGTGCTTATGACGCAACCTACATTACCGGTCTGTGCTTATGGCGCACCCTACATCGATCGCATAGGAAGATTTTCCATCATCAAAAAGGGTTGACTGTATTCCTACAGCCAACCCCGCGCCTATTTATTTGTCTTGCGTTTGCTCAAACAGCAACACTACCGGGCAATATTCGGGAACGTATAGCCGACACCGACTAACAATCCCACGTCAGCTCCGTCAACAAAACCAATATTCAGTCCCGCTGTTGCTGTTAAATTTCTCGTCAGCGGCACATCTACACCCCCCGAAATCAGGAAGCCAAAATTACCGTCATCCCCGGTAGTAACTATCACGCCAGCACCTGCATAGGGAGCAGCACGAATCACAAAATCATCGCTGACTTCGACGGTTTCTTGAGATACAAAATCGAAGGTAACGGGAACTAAAAGAGTTAAGTTGTCGCGGAACAAAACAGTCGGTCTCACCGACAAATTGTTCGTCAAACCGATTTTGCTAATAATCGCAAATGAACCGTCGCCTAAGGCTGAATCTCCGCCAAAACCTACATTGCCGCCAATGCCGATGTAGCTGGGCCCAGAACGGGTAGCTCGGCCTGGTCGGATTTGAGTTCCTTGAGCCACTTTTTCAGTTGCTTTTGAGGCAGTTGCCGGTTTTTCAGCAACTTTCGGTTGGTTTGTCAAAGCTGAGGCGGAAGTGCTGACAGGATTGCTCAACAATTCTTGTGCTGTTTGGACTTCTTTTTCTTCCTTCGTTGCTGTTACTTCAAGATTATTGCTCTCGGCAACAATTGAGGTAGATCGATCGCTCTTTTTGGCTGTCTCGATCGTTGACTCCACGTTGACGATATTATCAGCAATTTTAGCGGTTTCTTCCGACTTTTCAGTCTCAGCAGCAATGGAGGTATTTTGCGCTGTTTCTGTCTCAGCAATTTCAGATGTTGCTGCTTCTGATTTTTCTGGTGCAGCAATAGATACTTGCAAGTTGGCGGCCGGTTCAGAGGCTGCTGGCTCTGCCGCTTCTGTTAGTTCGCTCCAACTGATAGAATCAATTTTTTTATTACTAGCCGTTGTTTCTGCCTCGAGTTTAACTGCTGAAGTTGCCGTCGGCTCAGAAATTTGGTCAATATTTTGAGCGGCTATTGTTGCAGTTGTAGCGACATCGGGCAAGTTGCCAGTTTCAGCTTTCGCTGACATGGTACTGCAACAAACAGCTAAAGCTGCAAGATTTATTAACGCAAAAGTAGACTTGGAAAATAGACTATTCATAGAAACTCCTCACTGAAGGGTGTGTTAAAAGTGTAAGTGTTTGAGGGCGACCGTCGAGAGCTTTGCTAAAAAAAGACACAAATATGAGTTGTGTTGTTCCTAGATTGCCATTTTACCGTTGAATAGTCAACTCTCAAGCTGATTAGATTCAAGAACGGACGGTGGGTTTAGAAGCTAATTTTAATTTACAGAGCGATCGGCAAAAAATCAATCCTAGGGATGATTGCACCCTTGCTCCTGTTTAATTGAGGGGTCGATCGTGCGTCTGGCTTGCATTCTACAATACTGTACTTGGGGGCGCTGCACTCGCAGCCACGCCGGAAAAATCCGGTTTTTGAGGGCGCACCAGCTCGAAACCAAGTGACAACAAGCTTTCAAAACAGTTTTGGCAGCCCCGCCGTCCACAGCAAGTGCAGTTAATACAACGCGATCGGCTGCTGCACAGTCCATGACAATTAATGTAGAATAATACCACCGATCCGAGAAATATTTGTGGATCGATCGTGTCAAAATTACTGAATATTATGAAAATTGTGTAAAATTTAGTGTTCTATTTGTAAAGTTTAGCCTTCGCTTTCGCTCAGGGTCTGACCATCTAACAACAGCACGCAACTAAACAAGTAAAAAAATACAAATTATCTCCTCTCAACCTGACTTTATGAGCAAAGTTCTAGTCATATTAGGCGAATTGAGCGATCGCGACATCGATTGGATGCTCGCCAACGGCACCCGCACCCAACTCCTCCCCGGCACAACTCTGATCACCGAAGGTAAGCCCTTAGACGCCCTGTACATAGTTCTAGAGGGAACTTTGAGCGTTGCTGTATCATCTTTGGGCGACAAAGAAATTGGAAAAATTATTTCCGGGGAAGTTTTGGGCGAAATGTCTTTTGTAGACGGGAGGCTTCCTTCTGCTAGCGTCACGGCAATTGAAGAGTGCCTCATCCTGTCAATTCCCCGGCGGCTGCTAACTGAAAAACTCGAGCAAGACGTGCTTTTTTCGCTGCGCTTTTATCGGGCGATTACCAAATTTCTGTCGTCGAGACTGCGGGGTACAGTCAAACGCTTCGGCGATGATAGTGATGGTTTAATATATGAAGAACCCAACGACGAGGACGCTCTCCCGGAAAATGCCGAAAATCCCGATTTGGCGGAATCGAGATTTCAATGGCTGTTGGAGCGTTTGAAGGGGAGTTGAAGTTTGGCAACAAGCAGTGTACAGGATTTAATGGATTTAACACCAATTCCCAGTTACCAATTTGTAGTTACCAATTCCCAATTCTCACTTTCCAATTAGAAAACATATTTTTCAGCGACGCGCCAATAGCGGGAAAAACGCTTCAAATCAATGTAACCATCGTAGCGGACAAAGGGTTCCGGTGGCAAAACTTCTACTGGGTGCGATCGCTTAATTTCCCGGCAAATATCCTGAAACCGAGGACTGGGACTTTCGGTAGTTACCACTTGATTCGCGCCGGATTCGATCGCAAAAGCGATAACTTCTGCCGCCACATCGCCCCGCCGAATAACTACCGGCAACTCCAGCAAACATTCGTAAATAAACACCATTCGTTTGAGACTCAACTGCCATTCATCAATGAGCGCATCATCCCAAACCCAGATTGCCGATGCCTCTGGGTGCGCTTGAAAAGCCGGGCCTTCAGGACTCAAGCAGTCGCCGTGCAGCCAAATAATCGGATTGTTCATAAATTGCGAATTGTTGACGGTTGACGGTTGACTGTTGACTGTTGACTGTTGACTGTTAACTTATGACAACTGCCTACTGACAACTGACAACTGACAACAGTCAACTGACTTTTTAATTTCTGCGACCTTTTTTAGGCCGATCCCAACTTTTAGAACCGCCGCTGCGATCGACCTTTTCTCCCAAAGGAAACAACTTGCCTTCCAAATATTCGTAAGTTCCCTCAAAATCGCATTGCCCATAAAAAGGACAATCGCGACAATAAACCGCCTTAGTGTAACGCTCCAAATTTTCCCGATTAAAAAAATAAGGTTTGTGACTAAAAGTGCTTGCTACCCACTGCCAAGAAAGATTATTGCTTGCCGGATCTCCATCTAGCAAATGTTGCAAAAACCAGCGAGCCCCGACTTGCCAACGCACGCGGCGCCAGTGTACGAGATAAGCGGCAGTCCACATCCGCTGGTGATTGTGCAAATAACCAGTTTCTCGCAACTGGCGGCTGAAACTGTCGATGCAAACCAAACCAGTCGTGCCCTCGACGACATCCTGCGGGAGAGTTTCGCTGTAATCTTTAGCAGTGTAACCAGTTTTGTAGGGTTCCCGGTCTTCCCAAATCCCGTTGCCCAATTCGGCATACAGTCGCTGCCAATAATCCCGCCAACCCAACTCGTTGACAAGTTTCACTGCCTCTTCTGGATGCCGCACCTTCTCCAGTACGGCATCCCGGACTTCCGCAAGACTCAAAACCCCGTAGCGCAAATAGGGCGACAAGCGCGTTACCGCACCGTTGAGAAAATTGCGGGTTGAGCCGTATTTGCTGGGGTCAATTTGTTGCAGGGCTGTCTCGGCTGCTTTCCGCCCGCCTAGGATCGGGGGTACGCTGCTGTCCCGGGCGGCGGCTTCGGGGAACTGTTCACGCAGGTAGGCAATTAATTCGTCGCGGCTGGCAAATTCCCGCTTCATCTCCTGACTCATGGTTTTCTCAAGCGCCTGCTATTCTTTTCTAATGTTAAAGCTATTTGTTCCGGCGTGCCTGGTCGATCGCCCATCCATTGCCACGATCTCCTGGTAACGTACAGTTTGCCCCAGCAGCAATTGATCGTCGGTTCGTAGCCAAAATTAGCATCAAAGTCAGTACACTCAGGGATAGATATCATACCAAAATCTCATGGAAACTTTTCCGGCGGACGCTCAAGCGATCGCCAGCTTAGCTAACGGACAGCAGCAAGGTACAAAACAACTGGAAAACAGCGAAGTTCAAGAGTTTGATCGAGCCATGATGCGCCGCTGCATAGAATTGGCTCGCCGTGCTCTCGGCAAAACCGCACCCAACCCCCTTGTCGGTTCTGTAATTGTCCGAGACGGCAAGATTGTCGGCGAAGGGTTTCATCCCGGTGCCGGTCAACCTCACGCCGAAGTTTTTGCGCTCCGGGAAGCGGGCGAACTCGCCGAAGGAGCGACTGTCTACGTGAACCTGGAACCCTGCAACCACTACGGGCGGACTCCTCCGTGTTCCGAAGCTTTAGTTAAGGCCAAGGTGGCAAAAGTAGTGGCTGGCATGGTCGATCCGAATCCTTTGGTAGCTGGAACTGGGCTGGCCCGGTTGCGAGAGGCTGGCATTGAAGTGGTGGCGGGAGTGGAAGGGGAAGCTTGCCAGAAACTCAACGAGGCTTTTGTGCACCGGATTTTGTACCGCCGGCCTTTTGGAATTTTGAAATATGCAATGACTTTGGACGGTAAAATTGCTACCAGTAGCGGCCACAGCGCTTGGGTGACAGGCGAGGAGGCTCGAAGCGAGGTACACCGGGTGCGCGTCGGCTGCGATGCTGTGATTGTTGGGGGAAATACGGTGCGTCTGGACAATCCCCTACTGACGAGTCACCAGCCTGATAGGAATAATCCCCTGCGGGTGGTGATGAGCCGCACTCTGGATTTGCCGAAGTCGGCGTGGTTGTGGGAAACCTCTGTGGCGGCTACTTTGGTGCTGACTGAGCCTGGGGTTAACCGCGAATTTCAGGAATTTTTGATCGCCAAAGGGGTGGAAGTTGTGGAGCTCTCGCCGCTGACGCCGACTAATGTTATGGCTTATTTGTACGATCGATCTTTTCTTTCTGTACTCTGGGAATGCGGCGGCACTTTGGCGGCTCAGGCAATTACTGAGGGTGCAGTTCAAAAAATTATGGCTTTTATTGCTCCTAAAATTGTCGGTGGTCAAGGAGCTCCAACTCCTGTAGGAGATTTGGGCTTTTTGGCAATGACTGATGCTTTGACTTTAGAGCGGGTTTCTTGGCGCACAGTGGGTGCAGATTGTGTGGTAGAAGGCTATTTAAAAATTAAAGATTGAAAGTTAAAAGCGAGTCTTTTGAGTTTTTGATTTTTAACTTTTAACTCCTTTTATGGTTGAAATTCTGATTTGGAGTTTGATGATTGGCAGTCTCGGCTTGGAGGCTGCGCTTGTGGGTCTTTTGGTGAGCCACGAGCAATTGGATGCGGGGCAAAAATGCGATGAGGAGGAGGAAGTTTTGACTCGGTACGAATCTCAAGAGGATAATTTTAATGCGCCGGAAAATGCACGATCCAATGGCACTCCCAACTCTGAACCCCATTCTGTTGATTTGACGGTTTGGGAGTACAAGATTGTGCGGGCTAGCAACGATTTGTTCCGCAATCCTGCGATTTTTCACAAGCTATGCCGGGAAGAGGCGGAAGTGGGCTGGATTTTGCTCGAAAAGCTAGACGACAGGCGGGTGCGGTTCAAACGTCCGATCGCGCTGCGGGACGCCCCCAAGCCTAATTTACCAACGTTTGACCCTTACCGCACTCATTACGGCCCGATCTCGAATGCGATGACTTGGGCTGCGACGATCGTGTTTCTGAGTGCGATCGTGCTTCCTGCTGTTTTGGGCTATGCTTTGGTGTCTACTACTCTAACCAGAAGTCGCTCTAATTGGCCTCCGACACCTGTTCAAGCTTTGCCCTCTCCCAGGGTACCAGCAACTAATAAGTGAAACCAGGGCAAATTGTCGATCGCCCTTTTTGCAACCGGTTTTATAGCAAGTCTAAATCATTGGTGAACCCGATTTTTTTTACGAACCGCGAAGGCGCAAAGACCGCGAAGGAAGAGAGGAGAAGTGAGCAGAAGTGTGGGTTTTCTTGACTGATTTAGGCTTGCTATATACGTGAATTTGGTTTTAAAATTGGGGCGGTATTTCTGAAGGAGCGGCTAGCAATCTCAAGTCATAATTTGTATCGCCTTGAAATTGAGATACGCGGACGAAATAAGTCCCCGCAGGTAAAGGCCCATTGCTGACAATTTTTTCTGAAGACGTGCCTAAATTGTTAGACGAAGCAATAATATCGTCTAATCCAACTGCGCCGTTGCCGTTGATATCTTGAATTAATTCAACATCAACATCTGCACTCAAACCGTCAACAGTTGCACTAAAAAGGCTGGGAGTATTGAGGATGAAACTGTAAATGTCGGCTGGTTGAGCATTTCCTACAAAATCGCTCGCCGTTTGAATTTCTGTGAGAAGGCCCAGGCTTTTTGCTGCGTTCAAATTGTCGGCGGGATCGGGGAGAGTGCTCAACAGTCCTTCTTGTTGACCGAATTGAATGTAGTGGTCGATCGCACTTTTAACTGCGCCGCTTTGGACTGCTGCTGCTACCAGCGGATATTTCTCTAGATAAAAGCTGGGATCGAAGAAAACGCTGGCTTTGCGGTTTTCTAATTGACCGGCTTTGAAGTAGTGTTCAAATGGGGTAAATTGATTTGTTTGGACTGCTGTCTGCACGTCTGGGTTGCTTGCTAGATAAAAATTAACATCGAAGAAAGCGTTGGGGTTGCGTCGTTCAAATTGACCGAATCTAATAAAGTGATCGGCTGCTGAAAAGCCATTGAGTTTGGCTGATACCGCTACATCTGTATTGGTGTCTAAATAATAGCTGGCGTCGAACAGGGCATTCGGGTCGCGATTTTCAAATTTGCCAATTTTTCGGTAGTGATCGAAGGGACTCGATACCGTGCCTCTGGCAACTGCTACGGCGACATCTGGGTTGTTTTCGAGATAAAATTTGCTGTCGAACAGTGTTCTGAGGGTTAGCATTATTAAAAAAATCTCTCTGGACTTTAGTCTGGAAATTG
Organism: Microcoleus sp. S13_C5; assembly: GCF_036700845.1. Taxonomy (NCBI): domain Bacteria; kingdom Bacillati; phylum Cyanobacteriota; class Cyanophyceae; order Oscillatoriales; family Microcoleaceae; genus Microcoleus; species Microcoleus sp. S13_C5. Next base: position 84,231 of record NZ_JAUBPR010000004.1, on the reverse strand, counting down.
CACGATCGAAAATCCAGTTTACATCAAAGTTTTGTTTTGTGAGGATGTCTTAATTATGGCTAAATCTGCACTGATGGCAATGCTGCGCCGCGCTGCGAGTATTGCCCAGAAATCAAAGGAAACCGGCATTCCGGCTGATGAACTGCTGGGGATGCTGAGCGCTGGCATTCTCAATTCTCCGATATCTCGTCGCCGCTTGCTGCACGGGGGCTTAGCTGCTGCGGGGGCTGTCGCTGCTGCGACTTTTACCAGGGAGGGAGGGGGAGCTTTTGCTCAACAGGGCGGACGATCGCCGATTTTGGTTGTGGGTGCGGGAATTGCGGGTTTGACGGCGGCCTATCGCTTGGGCCAAGCGGGCGTGCGCGCTGATATAATCGAGGCAACTAACCGCGTGGGGGGGCGGATACGCACGGTTCCCAAGGTGGCTGGAACGCTAATTCCGGCGGACGTGGGGGGAGAATTTATTGACACCGGTCATACTAATTTAATCTCGCTGGCGACGGAATTGGGTTTGCGGGCGATCGACTTAGCTGAGGTGCAGCGGGGATTGGTGAAGGATACTTTTTTCTTTCAAGGGCGCCGCTTTTCCCTTGAGCAATTAATCGCGGAATTTGCGCCACTAGCGAGTAAAATTAATGGAGATTTGGGCGCTATCGGAGATAACATTAGCTATCAAGATTTTACAGAAGCAGCGGAAAGATTGGACAATCTTTCGATCGCGGAATATGTAGACAAAGCTGATACTAGCACGATTGTCCGGCAGTTACTCCGCATTGCTTACACGACTGAATACGGTCGAGATCCTGAAGAACAGTCGGCGTTAAATCTGCTGTTTTTAATCGGTTCTGAAGCGGGCAGTTTTGAATTGTACGGCAACAGCGATGAGCGCTATCAAATTGACGGCGGTAATAGTCAAATTATCAACCGTTTGGCGGGTCAATTGTCTGGTTCAATCGAGGCGGGGACGGTTTTGGAAGCGATTACTCTTTTGCCGGATGGTCGCTATCGGGTAAATTTGCGATCGGGACAAAGCGCGTTCGAGCGCACTTACGAGCGAGTTTTGTTAACTTTGCCGTTCAGCACTCTGCGAGACGTTAAAATTAACGTACCTTTGCCCCAACCAAAGCGTAGGGCGATCGAGCAATTGGGTTACGGTACTAATTCTAAGTTAGTTACCGGCTACCGCAGCCGAATTTGGCGGGAACTTTATCGATCAACTGCTTCTGTTTATAGCGATTTAGGATTCCAGAATACCTGGGAAGCTACGCCTTTCGCTCCTACTCCTAACGGTTTAGTTACTAATTTTACAGGAGGAAAGCAGGGTTTGTCGATCGGTGCCGGAACTCCAGAAGACCAAGCACAAAGATTTTTGAACCAATTTGAAAGAGTTTTTCCCGGAGTGAGAAATTTGCGATCGGGCAAAGCTGTGCGAGCTTATTGGCCGGGAGAACGCTTTTTCAAAGGTTCTTATTCCTGCTATTTAGTCGGACAGTGGACGCAAATGTACGGGGTTGAAGGCGAACGAGTTGGGAACTTATTTTTTGCCGGGGAACACACTTCGCTGGAAAATCAAGGTTACATGGAAGGCGGTTGCGAAACTGGACAAAGGGCGGCTGTTGAAATTTTGCAAGACTTGGGTTTGATACCTTCTGCTGATGCTTTGAATGCTCGAACTGCGAGCAGTTTGAACAGTCGCCGTCCCAGCCGGAAAATTCCCGGAGCGCGGAATCTTAGGAATAGAAAGCCGAGTATTAGATAATCTCGTAAAGCGCGGCGCGCATCTAATTCTTGTGGGCCGTTGCTCCTAGCCCACCCATCTAATTCCTGTGGGGTGGGCTTCTAGCCCGCCCGAAAAATTAAATTACTCGTAAGGTGCACCATACATAGAGATATGCAAACGTAAAAATTATGTGAATTATTATGTACAATTTCTTGCCAAAAAACATGATTATTTTACCTTTAACACTAGCTTTATCTAGTTTGCTCATGTCGCCGATATCGGCTCGCCCTTTGCTTACAGACTTTACAAATACACTTGCTCAAAGTTTACCAGTTGATGAACCGTTTTGCTACATGAAAACCCCGGACGGCAAAACAGTAGACTTGGGCAAATTGTGCGATAAACAGCCAGCATCGGGAACTGCCCAAACTTGCATTTCCGGTTCCAACATCGCTGCCAAAGTGTCAATTGCTGCAGCCAATTATGACGGCAACTTTTTCAGCGGTCAAGTGCTTAATCGAGGCTGCAAAACAATCAAGAATGTCAAAGTCAATTATGAAGTTTTGGACGAGTCAGGCAATTTAATTGACAACGGATTTATCTTCGCTCAACCAGTTACTCTTGCACCCGGACAGTCAGCAGCCTTTCGGGGCGAAGTTGTCGCGGGGGCTAAGGTGCAGGCGACTCATGCAGACGCTCAAGAATGATTTTAGATTTTAGATTTTAGATTTTAGATTGAAGAATTGGACAATTAACCCCACGGATGAATCCGGGGGCTTTCTATCCCGGATGCTTTCGGTGAAGAATGATTGTTGAGATTTGTCCGATCGCTGTTATCATATTCTGGCTCCGATATCTCTATGACTTACGCAATGAGTGACGCAGAGATCCCCCTAAATCCCCCTTAAGAAGGGGGACTTTGAATAATAATCTTGTCCCCTCCTTATTAAGGGGGGTTAGGGGGGATCGAAGTTTGAATATTCTTGCAGAGATTCCCAAAAACAGAATTTGCGAGGGCAAAATATCTTGAAAACTCGATCGACATACTGGCAAATCTTACCCTACCTCCGTCCCCAAAAACAAACCATTGGTAAAGCATTAGCTTGTACCGTAGTATTTACCATATTTTGGCCAATTATAGCGTGGCTAGTTGGCGAAACAGCCAAATTTATAGGTAAAGGAGATTTACAAGGCTTCGCTCAAATTGCTGCACTCAGCGCCATTATATTTCTAATTCGCGGTACAGCCCAGTACGGTCAAGATACGCTGATGGCAAAAGCAGCTTTGACAATTGCTTTTGAAATCCGCAAAAAAGTCTACTCCCACCTGCAAAAACTCAATCTCGGCTACTTTGAAACTGCCAAAACCGGAGACTTATCCTACCGCCTCACAGAAGATATTGACCGCATTGGCGAAGTCGTAAATAAATTTTTTCATCAGTTTGTCCCTTGTGTTTTGCAGCTAATTGCGGTTCTGGGATATATGATTTATCTCAACTGGCAATTAACCTTGGGTGCATTAATTATTGCACCGCTGATGGCTATCTTAATTGGCTGGTTTGGCGAGAGACTGCTGAGTTACTCGCGCCAAAGTCAAAATCGCATCTCTGATTTATCCGCTTTGCTGACAGAAGTATTCAGCGGCATTCGTTTAATCAAAGCATTTGTGGCTGAAGACTACGAAATTGCCCGCTTTGCAGAAGAAGCAGAACAAAACCGCCGCGCTAAGTATCTGTCTGAACGAGTAAAAGCACTTCAGTTCGTTGTAGTTGGCTTTCTGGAAGCGATGAGCGTGATTTTGCTCTTTTTCCTGGGAGGTTGGCAAATTTCTCAAGGAAATCTCACAGGTACTCAATTTATCAGTTATATCGCAGGGGTGGCACTTTTAATTGACCCGATCGCTATTACCACTGCTAATTACGGGGATTTTAAGCAGGGAGAAGCTTCTAGCGATCGCATTTTTGAATTATTAGCAATTCAACCCACAGTAGTCGAAAAGCCTGGCGCGATCGAACTTCCCCATGTTACAGGCAAAGTGGAATATCGCAACATTAATTTTGCCTATAACTCAGAGACACCCATTCTGCAAAACATGAGTTTGTTGGTGCTGCCCGGAGAAATGATTGCTCTCGTGGGTGCATCCGGGGCGGGTAAAACTACTTTAGTAAACTTGTTACCGAGATTTTACGATCCGCAAGCGGGACAGATTTTAATTGACGGTATTGATATTCAAGATGTCACCTTAAATACTCTGCGGAGGCAAATCGGAATTGTACCGCAGGAAACAATTTTATTTTCGGGTACAATTGCTCAAAATATCGCTTTCGGTCAATCTTATTATGAACTGAAAGATGTTCAAAAAGCTGCGGAGATTGCTAACGCTCATCAATTTATTAGTCAGTTTCCCGAGGGCTATCAAACTTGGGTAGGGGAAAGGGGTGTAAACTTATCTGGCGGGCAAAAACAAAGAATTGCGATCGCCCGTGCAGTTTTGCTCGATCCCAGAATATTGATTTTGGATGAAGCTACATCGGCGCTGGATTCGGAATCCGAAGGTTTAGTGCAAGAAGCGCTGGAAAGATTGATGCGCGATCGCACGGTATTTATTATCGCTCACCGCTTGGCTACTGTGCGGAGAGCCGATCGCATTTTAGTTTTGGAAAAAGGCAGAATTGTCGAATCTGGGACGCACGAGGAGTTGCTGGAAAAGGGCGATCGCTACGCTGGCTACTACGCTCAACAGTTTAGTCAGTAGGCTACGTTAGAAACCGGGTTTTTGGCCGAATCTGCTGGCCTCAACGAAGTATTCTCGAAAAAACCCGGTTTCTGGCTACCCGTGGGTCCAGGACTGAGCCCCTACAGCTTTGAGCATGGCTTTTTTACATTCCATTAAACCCATAACACCCGTGATATTCATGCGATCGCCTATGATTATGATGCCAAAACATCACTCAGGATGACAACAGATAGATTTGGAACATTACGAAATCCATTGTCATTGGTGAGAAACAGCGTACAACCTTCACTGATGGCTGTCGCAGCATGAATAGCATCAGGGGTTTTGAGATTGGTATTAGCCCTTAAATTAGCTGCGGTTCTCAGTACAGATTGAATGATGGGAACTAGCTGTATATCTGACGATAATAAAAGTTGTTCGTAGTCACTGACTAAAATAGTGTTAGCATTTCTCAGAGGGAAAACTAAGGTTTCCAGTAACGTCAATTCACTGGTCATAAGTTCAATTTCACCTATTTGAAACTTCAGCCACAAGGGTTGAATAAGCAAATAGTAATTCGGGTTAGCTTCAACGGTGTAAATAATGACTTGTGTATCCAAGTAAATTGTCGCAGAGGATGGTAGGTTTAGTTGTCCCATGAGTTTCTTTCTTCTTCTAGTTCTCGGTCAATTTCTTCAACTGTTCTGGAAACATGACGGCTGCGGATTTCTGTAAGCAATTCCAACACTTTACGCCGCCGGCCTTGAGGCTTTTCTGGTATAATCACAAAAACTTCAACCTCTTCACCCACAGATCCAGGCGGCACTTGAATTTCAAGTTTATTTCCTGCAAGAACTTTGGTTGTAATGCGTATTGCTGACTGCATACTTCCTCCTTTGCGATGATTAATTTTCAACAGCCCCTAAAGCTTTAAGCGTGGCTTTTACAGCTTCCGTTAAACCCGTAACCCCTGTAATATTCAGATTTTCATAAGGTCTGTCACTTTTGAGTATTTTGAGGCACTCACCAGTCTCAATCTCCCACATCATAATTGTGCCATCCCGACTACAAGCAGCAATAATTTTTTCATTTGAACTGAAGGCAACTGAGTTAATTCTACTGGTATGATCTTGCAAAATTTTTAGACACTCACCTGTACGGATATTCCATATTCTTACCGTTCCATCTACACTTCCACTAGCAACTATTTCACCCGAATAACTAAAGGCAACTGAACGTATCCAATCAGTATGCCCGTGAAAAATATTGAGGCATTCACCGCTGTTGATATCCCATAGTCTTACTGTTTGATCCACACTTCCACTGGCAAGTATTTCACCGTTCTGGCTAAAGGCGATCGCGCGTACCCAACCCGTATGCCCCTGCAAGATTTGGAGGCATTCACCAGTATGGATATCCCACAGCCTCACCGTTCCGTCAAAACCTTCACTGGCAAATATCTCGCCCAAAGGACTGAAGACAACTGAGTGTACTGAACTATTATGTCCTTGCAAGGTTTTGAGGCATTCGCCAGTACCGATATCCCACAACCTCACCGTTTGGTCATAACCTGCACTAGCAAGTATTTCACCCGAAGGACTGAAGGCGATCGCTCGTGTTTCATTGCCAAATTCTGGCAAAGTATGAAGGCATTCACCACTGCGAATATCCCACAGTTTCAGTGTTTGGTCATAACTAGCGCTGGCAAGTATTTGACCCGAAGGATTGAAGGCAACTAAGTTTACCCGATCGAGGTGTCCGTGCAAAATTTGGAGGCACTTACCGCTGCTGACATCCCACAGCTTGACAGTTTGTTCGTCATCGCCGCTAGCAAGTATTTTACCGTTTGGACTGAAGGTGATCGATATTACTTGATTGCTATACCCTTGCAGTGTATTCAAGCATTCACCGCTGTCGATCGCCCACAGCCTCAGCGTTTGGTCGTAACTACCGCTAACAAGTATTTCACCAGCCGGATGGAAGGCAACTGACCCTACTTGATTGCTATGCCCTTGCAAAGTATTCAAGCATTCACCAGTGCGGATATCCCATAGTTTTGCTGTGCGATCGTGACTTCCACTTGCGAGTATTTCGCCCGAAGGACTGAAGGCTATTGACCGTACTCGATCGCCATGTCCCTCCAAAGTTTTGAGACATTCACCGCTACCGATATTCCAAAGCTTCACTGTTTTGTCGGCGCTTCCACTAGCAAGTATTTCACCCGCAGGATGGAAAGCTACTGAAAACACGTTTTTGGTATAACCGTGCAAAATTTTGAGGCATTGACCAGTACCGACATTCCACAGCCTTACTGTATTGTCGCCGCTGCCACTGGCAAGCATCTCACCAACAGGATGGAAAGCGACTGAAAATACAACTTTAGTATGGTCTTGCAAAATTTTGCAGCATTCACCCGTGCGGATATCCCATAACCTTATCGTGCGATCGAAACTCCCGCTAGCGAGTATATTTCCATCAGGATTGAAGGTGACTGACATTACCGATCCGGTATGTCCATGCAAAACTTTTAAACATTCACCAGTCTTGACATCCCATAACTTGATTGTATTTTCATAACTCCCGCTAGCAAGGATTTTACCATCAGGACTGAAGGCGACGGACTCCACTACGTTGGTATGTCCTTTACAGGTCAATATTTCTCTGCTACTGCTAGCTTCCCACAAGCGAACTACGCCATCAGTATCACCTGTAGCTAACACTTGGCCATCAGGACTAAATATTACCGACCGAAGACTACCAAAGACTTTAGTAAAGGCAGAATTAGCCAAATTCGCTTCAGCAAAATTGACGTGGCGCAGCGTCGCATTTGTAAAATCAGCACCTAAAATAACTGCACTAGAGAGGTCTTTACCTTCTAAAGCAGTCTTGTCCTTTTTTAACAACAGCGTCGCCGCATTCCCTCCCACATAACCCACCTCGCTTTCAGTTTTGCCCCGCGTTGCTTCCAGAATTTCCAGAAGCGGCAAAACCCCGGTTTCTGAAACCATCGGCAACAACAAATCCATCACAGCTTTCGTCAGAGGCGCGTGTCCGAAACTCTGACAGAGTTGACCTAAATCTTCAGCAACAAATCCCTTTAAAGGCGCGATAAGTTCGTTGTTATTTCTCTTCTGGGCCTGAAGCCGACAATAATTAGACCAAGTGTACGATCGAGGCGCTGCATCAGGATTGACACAAGACTGTTCCGGCGCAACTAATTCGGTAAAATCTGCCGCCAAAACTCCCAATTCCGCTGCAAATTTATAAGCGACAAAAAACTCTAACAACGAACGGTGCGCCGGAGTATAATCGCCATCTGCATTGCGGATCAGCATCGTTTGACCCATCATGTCGTAGTGCCAGTGGTCTAAGTCTTTTTCCTCTTGTACGACAGAACCAAACAAGCTGCGAATGCGATCGGGAAAACCGCGATAATTGATACTCATTTGGTCGGTAGACAGCATTTCCCAAGACAGTTCGCACAAAAAGTAAAGCTTATCTGCTACAGAAGTAAAAGTACGTTCTGCTTTGATATCTCTCTCTATCTTCCGCCGCACCGCATAGAGATAAATCCGCGACATATCGACTGGTTTTCCAGCTTCAATATCGGGCAATGCTTCCAAAATTAACTCGGTCATCACCGGGCGACGCGCTAAATCCAATAACTGCGGGTTTCCCATGACTTTTTCGACAGTCGCCGCTTCTGTTTGAAATGACAGCGCTTGCCGAATTTGCTCGTCATTAAATTTTTCTAGTTCTAATACTTCAAATTGGGGAGTTTCGCCTGTTAAAATAGTTGTTGATGCTTGCAGTTCTGCATTTAATAATGCTCGTCCTTCCGTGGCTTCCGGAAAATGTTCGGTGCGGCAAGTGAGGAGAACTTTCGCGCCGGGAACGACGGTTTTTGCTAATTCCCAAAAGTTGTTAATCATTTCCTGCCGATCGCACTTAGCGGCCATTTCATCAAAACCATCGAAAATCAGCAGAAATTTGCCCATGCGATTGAGTTGTTCAAAGGCAGAATAACCCGCCAAAGGTATCTCGTGCTTCCGAAAGAAAAACTCGGAAAACAGCGACTCAACGCTAACTGCTTTCGCGTAATCTCGCAAAGGAATTACTAACGGCAAACGCGGACGTTCTAAGCCGCGCTTTTGAGCATCTCGGTAGCGTTGCAGTGCCATCCAAGCATAGTGCATCGCAAACCAAGTTTTCCCCGTCCCAAATTCTCCTAAAACTGAAATATGTTCTTTAACTGGGTCATCTAACCACAGGTCAATATAACCTTCGATCCAGCCATCTCGACCGTCATAATGACTCACGCCTATCTTGCGCTGAGTATCGGGGTCAAATTCTTCTTTCGTACAAGCTAGCGGCACATATTTAGTATCAATTCCTCGGCTGGTTATTTCAGTTTCTAGCCAATCCAAATAAGCGGTGAAATCGGCATCTTGGTCGAGTAATTCATCAAACGTATAGCAAGCTAAATTACGATTTTCGGGTTTCTCTACCTCATCCCGCGCGGCGCGACTGATGCGGCGGGCTGTGACTAACCACCCTTCATCGGTGCGATGTTTTTCCACCGACTCGCGCAAAGCTGAGATATCCCTGAGTCCGGCTTCTCCGGCAATTCCGCGCACTAAAATGCGATCGTACCGATTGCGTCTGACGGGGACATTGATAATCCATTCAAAATAGTTATCCTCCGAGATTTGATAGGTTTCAAACTTATAACTTAAGGTTTCAAACCAACCACGAACTTGTTGCGATAAAATAAAAGCTTGAGACTTGTGAATATTCGTTGATGCAGCAGCAGGAAGTGCCAGATAATCTTCGGTTTCTAAGCGGGCAAATTCGGTGCGAATTCCTTCTATAGTGGGGAGGCGTTCGATGCGATCCATTACCATAGATAAACGTTTTTGCAAAGAGGCGAGCGCATTTCCCATCATCACATCTCCCAGCGTCCGCGTCCGCTTTGCTACTTCCATAAACACGGCAGCAAATGCCATGAATTCCCGTCTGGGGTCAATGCCTAAATCTCGAAGTTCTTTGCCTAAAGCACTCTCATTCAGATAGTCATCGCCTGCTTTAATTAAAATGGCTGGGCTATCGGACTCGAAGGCTTTGCGAAATGCTGATTCAATCTCTTTTTGGCGAAACAGTTCTAAAATCTGCTTGGGTTTGCCAGCGCCGTATTCTACTAAAGTATAAACATAAACTCCGCTAAAATCTGCGGGCGGAGCATCGGGATCGAGGTTAAATCTTTTTAATAATTTGATCACAGCTTCGTTGCGTTGAAGCTTGTCTTTGATGGTGCCGAAGGGAATTGCCGTCAGGAGGCTGATAACTAAGTCGAGACTAATTGGGATCATTGAGATATTCCTGTTTGTCCGTGGAAGTAATGCTCAAATCTAGAATCGGTAGGCTGTGTCCCTGAAATGCGCTGCGGGCGATCGCAAACTCTCTATTTTTATGTTAACCTATCAGCCAACTGTCGCGCACTGACAGTCCGAGATTCGCACAATCCGAGATTTGCCATATTCCGATAGTAATCTAACAGTCCGAGATTTGCCATATTCCGACAGTAATCTAACAGTCCGAGATTTGCCATATTCCGACAGTAATCTAACAGTCCGAGATTTGCCATATTCCGATAGTCCGCCAGGGGTTGAAACCCCTGTATCATAGCAAAAGTCCTCTAAAGAGGACTATGGAATCATATTTTATTTAGTAATTTGATTCGACCCAGGTATTATCTTGATATGCACTAACATTATTTGTGACGTTTTTACCCACAAATAGGGTAATTTTCAATAAATTATTCAGTCCTCTTAAGAGGACTTTCGCTATGAGGCGGGGGTTTCAATCCCTGCCGGACTGTCGGATCATGCGAATATTTTAACCACTTCCAGACTGTCGGATTGTGGGAATATTTTAACCCCTGCTGCCGCGTGGGAATATCCTAAAATATATTACCACTTTTTACTAAATATGACCACTATAATACCGACTAACAACAGACATATATTGTAGTAATAATAGCTCTACTTGAGTTGTCATATCCGATTTTAAAAAGTTAAAATATAGATAACTAACAAATAAAACTTGCTATCTATGAAAATACAATCTTCTGTCTTAGTCCACCTGGGATTTGGCAAATATGTACGCTCCGATCGAGTAACAGCAGTAATACCAATTGAAGAAGAACGGGGGCCGGGTCGGCGCACTTTCGTGCACGTAGACGGCGAAGCAGACCCGATCGTTGCTTCGCGCGCTGAAGATACAATTGTTCGCGATTTGGTGCAGGAACCGCGCGAAATAACTCAAGCTCGCCAGCAACAAGAAATCCTGCAAGATTTGCTGGCAGATTTGAGCAATGTTAACGTCACCGTGCGCCGCATCAGCCGCGATGAAGGCGGACTCGATCTCGAACGTTTGGAGCGCCGCATTCGTCAAATTTTAGACGCCTAAAAATGAAAGACCGCCCGGGCGGTCTTTCTTATTGTTTGTGTCGCTAAAAATTTTAAGTTGAGGGTTTCAATGTAATTTCGATATCCGCTAAACCGGTGAGTTTTTCTACCACTGGCTCTTCTTCCACTCGCGGTACAAAAATAGTTAAACCTCCCGGAACGCACTCAATAGAAACCGGAGTCATGCCGATGATTTCGCCGTCTACAACCACTTTTTGAGGCGGCTCGGCACTAATTGTTACTTTTTTTGCCCGCAAATAACCGATGTCGTCGCGATCCGTAGGATTGCCGCTCAAAGCTGTTTGCAATAGGTGATAAGAAGCTGCGATCGCCCCAGCTTTATTCTGAGGCGCAACCAGCGTCACGTCCAGCAAGCCGTCATCAAAAATAATCCCCGCCGGGCCTTGAGCTAAAATAGAAGTAGGCGGCGCTGCATTCGCCACGGTGACGGCCACAGCAGTAAGGCTGATAATTCTATCTTCGGTTTCGATTTCCGCTTCAAATCTTTCTAAATTGTTTAACTGTTTAATTCCTGAAAGAATGTAAGCCAGCATTCCCCAACGATTCTTCATTTCGCGATCGGCTAGTTCGACAGTTTCTGCCTCAAATCCCACTCCAGCTAACAAAACCATCGGCATTTCACCGTTGCAAATCGCCGCATCCACCACCCGCGTCAACCCTCCAAAAATAGTGGCACAGGCGGTTTCAATTGTATTCGGAATGTCTAAAGCATTAGCAAAAGCATTAGCCGTTCCCCGACAAATAATTCCTAAAGGAATATTTGTGCCCACAATCGCCCCAGCGACTGCGGATAATGTGCCGTCGCCCCCGCAAGCAATAATTGCCTCAACTCCTCTAGCAACTGCTTCGCGGGCGATTTGATCTGCGTCTAATTCTGGGGTTGTCAGCCGAATGTCTAAGTCAATAAAAGGCTCTAAAAGTTCCTGAATTTTAGCTAAGTCTTGGTCGGGGTCGCTGTGGCCGGCGACGGGATTGAAAATTAGGCAAGCTGAACGTTCCATATTTGGTAATTGGTAATGGCTAATGGGTAATTGGTAAGGACTCATTGATAATATTATGTCCGGTAAATCGCCAACAATCAAATTGGTTTGTAGCGAGAACTTCAGTTCTCATCAAACTCGATCAAACTGAAGTTCTCGCTACAAACCTAGAACGGTGCAGTATTTGTGGTAGAGGTTTAATTAAGACTTGACAAAAGTCCACTCTAAGACTTCGCGGGGAGCTTTTTGCAGCGCTTCCTTTATTTCCTTGTTGCTGTCGAACTTGACTTTATCCAAAAGGCACGCTTCGACGTTCACAGTAAACTTATCGTCTTCAAAAGGCCAAGGAGTTACAGTCACGAGTTCGTTGCTGTGCTGTAAAATATCGTAGCGCTTGCCGTCCGGGCCGACACTAATTTCTAAAGCTCGTTCTCCGGCGGGTAACTCGCGGCAGCAAAGAATTAAGGATAGCCGATCGCACCACTGGAAAAAAGCATAAGCTGCCTTAGCATCTTCCTCAGAAACTTGCAACTCTTTGCGCCATTTTTTTTGATTTTCCAGTTGTTCGTCCAAAAATTCGTCGAGTTCCTTCGACTCTCCCCGCTTTCCTTCATTGAGATAGCTCATGTGCATAGAAATCAGCATTGCTACCCACCTACCACGATATAGGGAATTCTCCGTCATGGCTTTAATTTTAGGCAGAGAAGTTTCCGTCTGCAACGTAAAATCAAAGGGCGCGCCCGCTTCAGTCAAAATATTTTCTTCCCACTCCTTCTCCAAATCATCGTGATGCGAAATCGCGGCTATGGTTTCGTAGAGGCGAAGCGGAGATTTCGAGCGCTTCCACTGTCCGCCAAGTTGGGCCGCGAGCAAGGCGTGGGCGCGGTGGTAAATAATTTCCCAGCCGGTGGCGGTTAAGTTAGCAATCATGGAATTTTTCTCCTGAATTAAGTTAATACGAGTATTGTGTGCGAGCATTCGGCTCTCGATCGCCCCGGCGCCTTAAAAAGGGGGGAACCGGAATCGGTCAAAGTCCAAATTTTTAAGGGCGATCGAGACTTACAGAAAAACGAAAGTTAAATCACAAAAGGTTCGATCGAGATCTCCTGCCATTTCCCCTCAAATCGTTCGACAATCAAAGGTCGGATGCGGAACTTCGGGGGACACCCATCGAGAACATCAATCCGCAAACACGAATAAGGACGGCGTTTGTGGGAACCTTGACCGCTGCGGCCGACAAATAGCAAAGATTCCGCTATCCGCCGGCTGGCTGTTTCGGAACCAGAGTACCGCGCCAACCGATAAGCTTCTGGACTCAATGCTTCCTGCAACATCGGCCCTTCCGGGCGCTGGCGGCGGAGACTGTGGCCGCTTCCCCCGCAGACAATCCAATTAATCCCAGAGTCGCCGTGTCCAGTATCCCCAGTCCGCAGGTATTCCAAACAGTGAGCGTGGCCAGTCAGCACCAAATCTACTAGCGGACGCCCCCGCGCCACCTCCCCAACTGCATCGGCCACCGTGTCAAGCACCTCGCGCAATCGCCACCGAACCGCCAAAGTTTGAGCTTGATTCCACTTTGTCGCCTCGGTCACGTAGGGGGGATGGTGCAGGTAAATTACCCGCCCCCGCACCTCGGAATCGCGCCAAGAGTTAATCAGCCTTTTTTTCAGCCATTCGAGCTGTTCAACATCCGTGGCGGCTGTTTGGTGGGGCGACAGTTGTTTGTCAATATCTATCAGCATTTCGTCAACTTGCTCTAACTTGGCGCCCAAGTCGTCTAGCTGCTCGGCTTCTTCGGGAATTTGGGGGTTGAGCCGATCGCAGATTTCGAGCATTGCCAATTTTTCTTGTTCCAATTTCTGCCGATCGAGTTCCAAATTCTGGCGGCGAATGTCGCCCTGTTTGGTTTTCGGGATCGGCAAGGGTTCGTTGAAGGTGTTGGAGTCGAGGGCGAAGAAGTCGATGCCGCCGCTGCGGAAGGTGTAGTAGCGGTTGGGTAAGCGGGTAAAGCGTCCGGGTTGGTAGCGGAGGCAGCGGCCTGTGCTGGTGCTGGCGGTGTAGTGGGTGTCTAGGTGGCGATCAAGTTCTCCGGGCAATTTGTGAGCTTGCAGGTAGTCGAGAAACGCTTTGGCGTAGGCATTTCCGCGATCGGAACCGTGCCAGCCGACATCGAGATCCAACTTGGAACCTAACAGCCGGCGCAGTGGAAAAGCTGTCGCCGACAGAATGCCGTAGACTATGGGCAAGTCGTAATAGTCGTGGTTTCCCGGTACGGGCAAAAACGGAAAGTTAAACACCATGCGATCGTAGGCAATCCGAGAGGGATGCTCGCCACCGACTATAAATTCTCGGTAGGGGCGAATAAAGTTTTGCAAGTAATATTCGCTGGAACCGACGAGATAAACTACATCGCCCGTGTGGAGGACGAAACGGCAAGTTTCGCGCTCGGAGACCATCTGTTGGGCAATCTGCCGCTGGGGATTGTGGCCGCGGTGATTGCCCGTGCCGCTGTCGCCTACGACTAAAAACGAAAACTCTGGAGAGTCGGTGGTTTGAGATTCCAAAACCATCCGAGTTTGGTCGATTCCCCGATGGACGATCGACTGTTCTTGCCACCGCACCCGCTCTTTCATTTTGCGGATTTTGACTGTTATTTGCGGGTCGGAAACGAATTTCAATTCACCTCTTCTCCAAAATTGCTGAGTTCCTAATTATTAATATTGCAGTGATCGGGCGAGTTTTTACATCTCTCTAAAAGCTGAAAATCGAAGCGCGGGTACTCAGAAACCGGGTTTTTTACGAGAATACGGCGTTAAAACCGACAGCAACGGCCAAAAACCCGGTTTCTTTGGTTTTGATGCGATCGCCCCGTCTCTCAACTAAAATAAGATTTTGTACGAGGCGGTGCTTTTTGTTGTTGCCGAGGACGAGGGCATCAATCAAGGACGTGGGAAGATAACACTAACAATGCTAGCCAAGTACAGCGAACTCTAAATACGAGAGAGTAATTATCGCTCTTTGCGGTTTGATTAGATTGAGAGTTGGAGCTTTAGTTTTACCTAGTTAATAGCTGACACAATTATAAAAAAAACGAATAAATTAATCGATATTTATTCACCAGTTTTTAACTATAATTGCTTCTAATCCTTATGCGATCGTCAAATCGAGGTGAAATCAAGCGGCTATGCAAATTATGCACAATTGAATCCCAGTAAGCCATTCAGCTTTTGCCCAGATGTCTAGTGTTTTTGCGAAATAGTTTTAAGGTTCTGGACTAGATCGATTAAACCCCCTAATCCTTTCATCCTTGCAACTATTGCCGAGAAGTAAGTGTTCAGATTTTATTTGATAATCTTAATCAACACTCAAGGCATCGAACCACTGTAAAATCCGATTCCATGCCCACCACCGATCGCTATCACCAAATTGATGCTGACAACGTTTACTACTGATATGCCCAACATGACCGCCGTAGGCTGTCACCACTAATTCTAAGGCAGGATTGTTCGCGCTAATGGCTTGCAACTCAGAGACAAGCACCGGGTCAAACATCGGATCATCTGCTGCATAAAGGATGTAAGTGGGTTTATGGAGGTGAGGCAAAATGTGTAGAGCGCTGCTAGCCTCATAGTATTCTTCCACAGAGGAGAAACCTAACGGGCCAATTACCAGTTCGTGGTCAAAGCCCCAAATGCTGTTGGCGCGTGCAATAGCGGCAGGATCGATCGCCCCCGGATGCGATGCGGCGATGTTTTTTGCTAGTTTTTTTAACTCTCGCGCGATCGCTTTTTCTAAAAATTTCCCCCACTCATCTTTAACTAGATAAGACAGAGAACGGTTCGAGTCCAAGCTGGGGCAAATCACCGCCGCGCCTGCTAGTTCTGACTCTTCGAGCCCTAAGTCCGGCCCCCAATCTGCGATCGTCTGAGCTGATTTTACAGCCCACAAGGCTAATTGCCCGCCCAGGGAATAACCCGTGAACCAAAAAGGCGCGGGACATCCCATTTCTTTAGCAGCCGCAGCAATCCGAACGAAATCTTCGCCTTCGTATAGGCCATCAGAAGTCAGGGTGGGAGAGAGTTGGGCAGTTTTGCCGTGAGCTCGCCAGTCAAATAATACCACTGCACAGCCTTGGGCATAAGCTTTACGGCCTAGTAGCTTGAGATACCATTGATTATCCAGATCGCCAGTAATGCCGTAAGTGCCGACAATGGTATATCGGGGATTTTCGGGGATGGCAACCCAGCCGAAAATCGGAACTCCACAGGCACCAGTAAAGATGTGTTCTCGGTAAGGGGGCTCTGGGTAAGCGATCGTCTTTTCCCAGCGGCGACTAGCCCTTAATGCGGTGTACAACGTCATCAATAAGCCGTTGTTGAGCAGCCAAGGTGGAGTATAGGCAATGGTCATAAGCGGATGTCGGAAATGTCTGTCTTGTTGGTGGGATGTTTTTACTTGACAGGTTGGCTATTCTAGCGAATAACCCTGAAAATCGCAATACTTTTTGAGTAAATGCACTCAAGGGCGAAGTCAAGCCAAAATATTAATGGCTATTCATTTGGAACCATTTATTGGCGAATAGAGAAGAATGCCAGCTAACGAGGTTTAGCATATTGTAGCGGATCGCCCAAACTACAAAAACCTGGTTGCTTTCAGAAACAGGGTTTCTGAGTCTTGCATCCCCGCGCAGATGTACAATAGGACGCTCGCACTCTCCGACTCCAAACGCGATCGAGCCCTACACCCTGCCCCAAGTGGGCAACATCAGATAGAACGCAGTAAAAAAATATAAAATGGAAGCATTACAACTGTCTTTATTCTCAAATGACTCAGAACCAATTCCTGCCAAAAAGCAGAAGAAAGCAAAATTAGGGCGTTACGAACGCATTCAACGCGAACTAGAAGCAAATGACTGCGACCCCTACAAGATATTCATTGATGTTGAATCTCAGTCACTGCCAAAATCAGACTATACATTTGTCGATCTTTTTTGCGGTGCGGGCGGCATGACCCAAGGTTTATTGCAAGCAGGTTTTCGACCAGTAGCAAGCGTTGAAATTAATCCCATCGCCTCGGCAACTCATACAAAAAACTTTCCCGATAGCCATCACTTGTGCGACGATATAAAAAACTTAAATCCCCAAAAGTGGCTCGCTGAAATTGGTTCGCCAGAAGTTCATGTTGTTGTAGGCGGGCCGCCGTGTCAAGGCTTCTCAGTTGCAGGAAAACGCGACCCCAACGACCCTCGAAATCGCCTCTTTAGAGAGTTTGTCCGCGTAGTCTCAGAAATACGTCCTTGGTATGTTGTCATGGAAAACGTACCCGGAATATTGACTATACAAAAAGGAGCTGTTAAGCAAGCCATTTGCGAGGCTTTTCAGGAAATTGGCTATCCCCATATGTCCGTTGCTGTTCTGGAATCCGCAACCTATGGAGTCCCGCAAATCCGCCCGCGAGCCATTTTTATTGCCAATAGATTCGGGATGCCAAATCCCTATCCGAAGTCGCAATTGTTGCCCGAACAATACAAAGCGATTGAGTCAGCAATTGATGATTTACCAGAGTATACTACCATACCAGAAATTAACCACGAATGGACTCGTCATTCTGTTGAGTACATGGAAAGACTTGCTCAAGTTCCACCCGGCGGTTCTTTGTATGAAAGCTACGCCGATGCTTTCAAGCGACAGTATCCGGGAAAACCGAGTATGACTGTTAAAGAAAATCACGGTGGCACTCATATTCATCCTTATCTCAACCGCGTTATTTCAGCTCGCGAAATGGCTAGATTGCAAACTTTCCCGGATTCATTTATTTTTGAAGGTTCAATGAAAAAGGCAATGTGGCAAATTGGCAATGCAGTGCCGCCCCGTTTAGCAGAGTGTATCGGTTTTGCACTTATTCCATATTTGACTGATATTGCGGTTAATAAGCCTAGCTTAGTTACTGTTAAACCTCCCGAACAGATTCAGCTAGTTTTTGATTGAGAGCATTTCGCCAAGTTTCAAAATCATACCAGCCGCATCCTGTGCAGCCTTCCTCAGCTTCAGCCCCGCGCTGATGTATGGAAGGCCAGTCTTCGCCGCTTTCATACCAAAACTTGATTCCGAAAGGTGTGCCTCTTTTCCCTGTTTTGATGCAGCGTTCGCAACTTCGAGATTTTAGAAGATTGTGATTGCCTGAAGCATCTTTTTTGAGCAACTGAAACTTGGCCTTGATTTCAGATTCGCTCATAGATGCCAGATGTGGTGGCTCATTATCTCCCCAACGCTCCATTGGGAATCTATGGTCAATTACTAATTCATGAGCTGCTCGTTTTCTCTGTTCGATTACATCTGTATAAAAGTAAACTTCTAGAATTCTTTTTACCAGAGAAGCGGGTATGTTAGCAGCAGAATTTGCGGATTTAATTTCTCCTGTCCACAAATCGCCCAAACGTGTTGCCTGACAAGTTTGACAGTATCTCTTTTCTGTTATAATAACCAGACCGGGGCGCTTCCTTGTTCCGCGCTGCAATCCCTGAATTCCGCCACCGCCAGCATATTGAGCTGATGCTATCTGTTTGCCTTCGCACTCCCGACAATGCCATTTTTGGTCTGAGAGGAGATGAAAGACTTTGAATTGAGTTGAGTCTTGTTTTAATTGAGCTTTAATTGTTCCCGCTAAATCTTGATTGTTCACTCTACGTTTTCCGCTTCTATTTCTAGATTTTCGAGAAGATTGGAAACTGTTGTGCCCAAGCCGGTAGCTAGACTTGCAATTGCAGTGATGGACGGATTTCTGACTCCGCGTTCGACTCCAGATATATAGGTGCGGTCTAAATTAGCCCGCATTCCGAGCTCCTCTTGCGAAATTCCCAACGCTGTCCTGCGTTGCTTTACGAGATGACCTAAAGCACGCAGAATCTTCTGTTTCGATCGACTCATCTGCCAATTTTCAGTCTCTGCGGACGATTGGTCTACGGACGATGTGTCACATATCTGGAAAGTTCGATCGCCCGAAATTCCCCCTCCCGACTGAAGACGGATGCTTCGCAGATGTACAATAAGACGATCGCATTCCCCAACTCCCACCGTGATAGAGCGCTACACTTTGCCCGAAATGGGCAACATCTGGACTGAAACCGCCAAACTGAAAAGCTGGCTGCAAGTAGAAATCGCTGTCTGCGAAGCTCAAGCCGAACTCGGCTACATCCCCGCCGCCGCAGTCGAAGAAATCAAAGCTAAGGCTAATTTTGACCCGAAACGAGTCCTCGAAATTGAAGCCGAAGTCCGCCACGACATGATCGCCTTCTTGACAAATGTCAACGAATATGTAGGCGATGCCGGCCGCTACATTCACCTCGGCTTAACCAGTTCCGATGTGCTCGATACTGCTTTGGCGCTGCAATTAGTCGCTAGCGTCAATATTTTGTTAGAACGTGTCGAAGAATTGAGTCAAGCTATTCGCTATCAGGCTCAACAACATCGCAATACCGTCATGGTTGGCCGATCGCACGGAATTCACGCCGAACCCATCACCTTTGGCTTTAAACTAGCAGGATGGCTGGCAGAAGTTTTTCGCAGCCGCGCCCGATTGGTGAATTTGCGATCGTCCATAGCTGTCGGCAAAATCTCCGGCGCAGTCGGAACCTATGCTAATATCGATCCGCGAATTGAAGCGATCGCCTGTCAAAACCTCGGACTCGAACCCGATACCGCATCGACTCAAGTCATTTCGCGCGATCGACACGCCGAATACGTCCAAACCTTAGCACTCTTAGCAGCATCGATCGAGCGTTTTGCAGTAGAAATCCGCAACCTGCAACGCACCGACGTTCTCGAAGTCGAAGAATTCTTTTCCAAAGGGCAAAAAGGCTCATCCGCCATGCCCCACAAACGCAACCCGATTCGATCGGAAAGACTCACAGGAATGGCGAGAATCGTCCGCGCCAACGCCGTCGCAGCCTTAGAAAACGTGGCGCTTTGGCACGAACGAGACATCTCTCACAGTTCCGTAGAACGGATGATTTTGCCCGACAGTTCTACAGTAACTCACTTCATGTTAGTAGAAACCACAGACTTAGTAAAACACCTGCTAGTCTATCCCGAAAACATGAAGCAAAACATGAATCTTTACGGCGGAGTCATCTTCAGCCAGCGCGTGATGCTAGCCTTAGTAGAAAAAGGCACGAGTCGCGAAGACGCCTACAAAATTGTGCAATCTTGTGCTCACGAAGCTTGGAACAAACCCGGCGGCAATTTCTACAATTTAATTGCTAAGGACGATCAAGTAATAGCTAAGATGACGACCAAAGAAATTGATGATTGTTTCGATCCGCAGTATCAATTGAGGCACTTAGATTTAGTGTATCAGCGCTTGGGAATTTGAGGATAATTAACAATTAAAAATTAGTTCAAGAAGTGATTTCTCATTCTCGCGCTTGTCCCACAGTTCGCCGGGTTTAAAACCCCCGTCTCATAGCTAAAGTCGGTTAAAACCGACTGAAAGACTCATAAAATAAAAGTTTTAGAGAAATATTTCAGTCCTCTTCAGAGGACTTTAGCTATGAGACAGGGGTTTCAACCCTTGTCGGTCTGGCGGGCTGGCAGACAACACGAAAAGCGCGAAAATTCCCCCAAATATCAAATGTAAAAACTCTATTAAATATCCACTTAACAGAGCTATGAAATTAAACCTATTTACAAGATATCTAATTGTATCCATCCTCGTATTACTATCTACAACCACACTGAATTATACAACATCGATTCGCGCCCAGGAGCCGCCACAAGTGCAAATTACCCAACCAGAATCAAACCCAGTAGTACCTGAAAGTATTTTCATGAGTCAACTTCCGCGTTCGGCGCGACTGGTTGACATCCGCACCGTAAATCCCAACATTCGCCTCGATATCCGATACGCCACAACTAACAATTTCTTGAAACGAAAACTTTACCCTATATCGAAATGCGCTTTGAGAAGTTCTGTTGCTCAACAGTTAGGGCTAGTTCAAACAGATTTGGAAAAAATCGGATTGGGTTTGAAAGTTTACGATTGCTACAGACCTTTCTCTGTCACTAAACAAATGTGGCAAGCTTGGCCAGATCCCCGCTATGTTGCTAATCCTGCTAGGGGTTCGCGGCACAATCGCGGTGCTGCTATTGATTTGACTTTAGTCGATCGCACTGGCAAAGAATTAGAAATGCCCACACCTTACGATGATTTTACCGAAAAAGCTCACGGAGATTATCAAGGCGGCAGCGCGGAATCTCGGAAAAATCGTCAAGTGCTTAAGGATGCGATGAAAAAACACGGATTTATCGCTATAACAACTGAATGGTGGCACTTTGATTCGGAAGATTGGCAGAAGTTTGCGATTCTGGATATATCGCTTTCCGAGATTCCTTAATTATACTATTTAATAAAAGTCGCATATCCGGGTATGGACACGGCACGGCTCTGTGCATACAGATATCAGGGGAATTATCGCAATTCAACAGAAAATTCGTATTCGTATCCCCGGAAATTTGAGTCTAATTGTAAAGTGTAATTGCCTGTTACTGGCACTTTTCCAGTCCACTCTGTTTCATTGCCTTGATAAGGATCTCCGGCTAAAAGTTTGCCACGAGGAGTTATAATTTGGGGAAAAACATCTTTCCGATTCCTAACAGTCATTGTTTGACCTTTTCGGGCGCGAATCCGGTAAGAGTGGCTGCCGCCGCCGATGATTCGCCCTTTGACGATCGCCTCATCTCCTCCAGGCAGAAAATTAATCTGCTGGTTGACGTTAGAACAACTGCTTTCGGTGCGTTTTTTCGCAACCCAACCGGGAACTGGATCGGTAATTCGCAGCCAACCGTTTTGTTCTTCGACGACTGAAACAAAGGTATTATTTTTAAGTTTTCCTACTATTTGGCTGCCGCTTACTTGCGGAATCGATCGCACATTTAGCGGTGGATTCGGATCGCTGACTACAGCTTGGCTGATTTTGCAACCCGAATTGGGCGGTGTGACAACTACTGGCTCAACTTTTCGTGGAGAGACTCCTGCAACTAGCGAGGATTGAAGGGCTGGTGTTTTTGCCGGTTGGGGTTGGGATTTCGGATATTCCGTAGCCTGGGTTTGTGCTTGCAGAGGTTTTGGTTGCCGAGATTCAGGGTTGTTCGTCGGCCCTGCAATCTGGTTTGTGGTGGATGCCGGTGATTCTGCAAGGGGAGGATGGGATTGTTTCATCGCACCCGACTGTATAGTTGCAACAGCTACTCCCACCGCTGTTGCCACTCCTGCTAAGCTTACTGTGATGATTTGAGCTTTCGTAAATGACATAAAAAACCCTCTCTGTATCTATACTAATAATTTTTGTTTGGGAGTTGAGGCGATCGCCAGTTAATTTATAGTGGAAATACCTAGTGCGGGCTACTGGGTCAGGATTTCTATATAAAATTTCAGATCCATAAGTGCCGCAATAATTTGAGTCAATAATATATACTGGACGCCTGTACTGATGGTAATCTTGCTCTGGGGTATTTGCGCGCAAATTTGCGAAGGTAAGCGTTCAGCGCGAGGTACATAAAATGTCAAAATTGATTCCTCTGAGATTACAACCGCCTCGCGATCGATTGTTGGAGGAGGTGAAGCAAGAAGTCCAAGCAGGACGATCGCAGTCTTTGCACGCCGCTGTGCTGGCTAACCTCAGCCAAGACTCGTCGCCTGTTGGTGTTAACCGCTGTTGGGATGTGGAAGTGAAAGCCGGCAACCGTCCGAGTTTTCGGCTTCCTCCCAAAGCAAGCATTGCTAAAGTGTTCGATCGCAGTGGCGGCAAATTGGTAATTTTGGGAGCGACGGGTGCAGGCAAAACTACGACGCTGCTAGAATTAGCTCGGGTATTAGTTTCCCGCGCCCAAAAAGATGCTAGTTTGCCAGTACCAGTGCTGTTTGAACTCGGATCATGGAAAGCAGAATCCGGGGCGATCGCAGATTGGTTAATTGCTCAACTTCAGTTCAAATACGGCATCTCTCCTGCTGTCGGCAAAAAATGGCTTGCCGAACAAAAATTGCTGCCTCTCCTCGACGGCTTGGACGAAGTAGAAACCCACCGCCAAAATAGCTGCATTCAAGCAATTAATCAATTTGTTGAAAGCGAATTTAAACCCAAACATTTAGTAGCTTGCAGCAGTTTTGAAGCTTACAAAAACTGCGATACTAGATTTCGCCTGCAAGCAGCGGTTTTATTGAAACCTTTAACAGAAACTAAAATCCAAAATTATTTGCTAGAAGCCAGAAGCCGCGAACTTTGGTACAGCATTGAGCATGAGCCGGAGTTGTTGAAATTGGCAAAAGTTCCCTTGCTTCTGAGCATGATGGCTCTGGCTTACGACGATATTTTAATTGAAGCTTGGAAGCGCATAACTTCTGCAGAAGAACAACGCAAATATCTGTTAACTGCCTATATTCGCCACCAAATGACCGGACAAGTCAAGCAGTATCCCAGAGGTAAGGAACTGCGGCCGGAACAAATTCGCCACTGGCTGGGATGGCTGGCCCGAAGGATGGAAGAGCAAGGAAATCAAGAATTTTACCTCGATCGCATACCGTCTAGCTGGCTGCAAACAGGCGAGCAACGGCGCAAGTATCAGTTGGGAGTTAAGCTGGTTGGCGGGCTGATTTGGGTAATTTTGGGGTTAATTGCCACCATCGTTTCCGGGTCGATTTGGGGAATAGTTGCGGGTGCTGTTGCTGCGGTAATTAGTGCTTTTTTGCCGGGAATTCCGGGGATTGAAAGTTTTATATTGCGCCTAGTTCTGTGGTCGAACGGCTACATTCCTTGGGATTACAGGCGTTTTCTCGATGCTGCGACCGATCGCTTGTTGCTGCAAAAAACGGGCGATCGGCGCTATCGATTTATTCACGATTTGTTGCAAAAACATTTTTCGGAAATCTAAAGGCCGGAACTTGACAAAATAAAATAATCATGATACGTGTCTTGCCAATCGTGCAGGCTTCAATTGCCGAATTTGCGATCGACTCCTAGATCGACACCCCCAAAAGGTTAAGATTCTAATCTGACCCTCCTGCAATCATTGCTTCACCTCCTATGGCAGAAACCTTATTGTTCAACGCCCTCCGCGAGGCGTTAGACGAAGAAATGGCCCGCGACTCCGCCGTATTCGTACTCGGCGAAGACGTAGGTCAATACGGCGGTTCCTATAAAGTCACCAAAGACCTCTACAACAAATACGGCGAACTTAGAGTGCTCGACACCCCGATCGCCGAAAATAGCTTTACAGGCATGGCAGTAGGCGCAGCAATGACGGGACTGCGACCGGTCATCGAAGGCATGAACATGGGCTTTTTGCTGCTGGCCTTCAACCAAATTTCCAACAATGCCGGAATGTTGCGCTACACATCCGGCGGCAACTTCAAAATGCCAATGGTCATTCGCGGGCCCGGCGGCGTCGGCCGCCAACTCGGCGCGGAACACTCCCAGCGGTTAGAAGCATATTTCCAAGCAGTACCGGGTTTGAAAATAGTCGCCTGTTCGACTCCCTACAACGCCAAAGGACTCTTAAAATCAGCCATCCGCGACGACAACCCCGTTCTGTTTTTCGAGCACGTCCTTCTTTACAACCTCAAAGAAAATTTGCCAGAAACAGAATATTTAGTGCCGCTGGACAAAGCAGAAATTGTGCGATCGGGCAAAGATGTCACCATCCTGACTTATTCCAGGATGCGGCACCACGTCTTGCAAGCCGTGCCCGCACTGCTAAAAGAAGGTTACGATCCAGAAGTAATCGACCTAATTTCTCTCAAACCCCTGGACATGGAGACCATCGGCGCATCCATTCGCAAAACTCACAAAGTAATTATTGTAGAGGAGTGCATGAAAACAGGAGGCATTGGTGCCGAACTAATTGCTTCGATTAGCGATCGATTTTTTGATGAACTCGACGCACCAGTTTTACGCCTGTCTTCACAAGATATTCCCACACCATACAACGGTAATTTAGAAAGACTGACAATTGTGCAGCCCACGCAAATTGTCGAGGCAGTCCAAAAAATGGTAGCTTTGCGAGTATAAATAGTGATTAGTCAGTAGTCATTGGTGGACTGTTGACTGTTGACTGATGACTGTTGACTGATGACCGATGACTGATGACTGTTGACTAAAATCAGCCAACTGCCAACTGACAACTGACCAATGACTAATAATTAAATATGCAAAAACAACGTTCAATATTAGCCCTAATTTTTGTTTTAATCATCGCCGCCATTACTGTAACAGTAACAATTCCGACGCGGCTGGGATTAGACTTGCAAGGAGGGTCGCAACTCACAATTCAGGTAAAAACTACCCCCACAATTCCCAAAATAGACCAGGGAATGTTAGAAGCAGTGCGGCGGATTGTCGAAAACCGGGTTAACGGTTTGGGCGTTTCCGAAGCATTAGTCCAGACAGTAGGAGAAGACCAAATTCTCGTGCAGTTGCCCGGAGTAAATGACCCGCAGCAAGCAGAACGAGTTTTGGGCGGCACGGCAAAGCTAGAATTTCAGGAACAACTGCCCGGAACAGAAGCACAATTAGCCATTGAAAGGCAGTTGCAGCAGGAATTGCTGGTCAAACAAACAGCATTGAAAACTAGCAACAATGAGGCCGCTATTAAAGAAAATCAGGCTGCTTTGAAAAGAAGCAATGAGGCGATCGCCAAACTCTTCAAAAGCAGCGGACTCGGTGGCGAAAACCTCAAAGACGCTCAACCTCAACCCTTGGCGGCTGGGAAGAACTGGAACGTTGCTCTCCGTTTCGATACCAAAGGAGGCGAACTCTTTGCCCAAATAACGAAAAATTTAGCCGGCACCGGACGCAGTATCGGTATTTTCCTAGACGAAAGAATGATCAGTTCTCCAGTCGTCGGTGTTGAATTTGCCCAGACAGGAATTACTGGTGGGAGTGCCGTAATTCAAGGCAACTTTACAACCCAAGAAGCCAACGATTTGGCAGTGCAATTGCGGGGCGGCGCTTTGCCGGTGCCTGTCGAAATTGTAGAAAACCGCACGATCGGCGCTAGCTTGGGACGAGACAGCATTCAAAGCAGTATTAACGCAGGTATCGGCGGCTTAGCTTTAGTCTTGGTTTTCATGGTTGCCTACTATCGACTCCCCGGCGTAATTGCCAATATTGCTCTGTTAATTTATGCTCTGTTAACTTGGGCAGCTTTCGTGCTTTTGGGAGTGACATTAACGCTGCCGGGAATTGCTGGTTTTGTGCTCAGCATCGGGATGGCCGTGGATGCTAACGTGCTGATTTTTGAGCGCACGCGGGAAGAGTTGCGGGCCGGAAAAACGCTTTATCGATCGGTCGAATCTGGTTTTTACCGCGCTTTTTCCAGCATTTTAGACGGCAACGTAACTACTCTCATCGCTTGTGCTGCTTTGTTCTGGTTGGGTGCTGGTTTAGTTAAAGGGTTTGCTGTAACGCTGGCCTTGGGGGTGGTAGTGAGTATGTTTACAGCGCTCACTTGCAGCCGCACTCTACTTTTGGTAGTGTTGGGCTTTCCGGCGCTGCGAAAACCTCAGTGGTTCTGTCCTAATTTGTCGAAAACTGCTAATAGTTAACAGTTAACTGTTGACAGTTAACTGTTGACAGTTGACTGTTAACTTCTTCCTTCCTTCTTCCTTCCTTCTTCCTTCCGTTACACAATTCGTTGCCGAACTTCCTTCTTCCTTCAAATTATGAAATTCAGTGTTATCAAACAGCGATCGATCTGGTGGAGTATGTCCGCCGCTATTATCCTCGCAGGTATAGTGTCGATGGCGATTTCTTGGACTCGTCCAGACATCCGTGCACCGCTGCGGCCGAGTTTGGACTTTATCGGCGGCACTCGGTTGCAATTTGAACTCGACTGCACGAAACCGGAAAATTGTAAACCCATCGATATTGCCGCTGTCCGCCAAATCCTGGACACCCAAGGTTTGGCCGGTAGCAGCATTCAAGTTATCGGCAAAGAACAGCGCGGTTTGTCGCTGCGAACAAAGACTTTGGATGTCGAACAGCGGACTAAGTTGCAATCCGCTTTGAGCGAGAAAATAGGCGCTTTTGCTCCTCAATCTATTCAAATCGATACGGTTGGCCCTACCCTCGGTAAACAATTATTTACTTCGGGATTGTTAGCTGTATTTCTTTCATTTGTGGGCATTACTATTTATCTGACATTCCGATTTCAGTTAGATTATGCCTTTTTTGCTTTTGTAGCTCTGTTTCACGACGTGTTCATTACTGTTGGTATTTTCTCAATTTTAGGTTTAGTTCTAGGTGTGGAAGTTGACAGTTTATTTGTAGTGGCAATCTTGACAATTATCGGTTTTTCTGTTAACGATACAGTGGTAATTTACGATCGCGTGCGCGAAGTAATTAAGCTGAATCCGGGACAGTCGATCGATCAAATTGTCGATGATGCGGTCATGCAGACCCTGGGAAGGTCAATTAACACGACGATGACAACGCTACTGACTTTGTTTTCAATCTTTTTGTTTGGCGGCGAAACCCTCAAATACTTTGCTTTAGCATTGATTGTCGGCTTTATTGCGGGTGCGTATTCGAGTATTTTCATTGCCAGTACGCTGCTAGCTTGGTGGCGCAGTCGCACCGGTCACTCTATCCCCGTCCCCGCAGAAGGAATTAACCAGTCAGAGGAAGTTTAATTGACTGTTGACGGTTAACTGTTGACGGTTAACTGTTGACTGTTAACTGTTGACTGACTAATAATAAATCCTCAAGAATCAATAACCAATGACAAATGACAAATGACAAATGACTACTGACGAAACTTTTCAAATTGAAGTCCAAAGGCTTCACAAACTAACAGTTTACGGCCGCTGGTTAACTGTGATATTGCTGTGGATTAGCGTCGGTTCTTTGAGCATTTGGGGTTTGCGCCGCGAAATTGCTTTGTGGTTAGAACACTTCACTTGGGCGGCGGTGCGCTACGGTTTATCTTTTCATCGCTGGCCGACTCTCGGTTTGGGTTTGTGCTTGGGAATGACTTTAGCAGTGGTAACTTGGCAAAGTCGCAATAGAGTGCGAGGATTGCCCGTGCGGGAAAAACAGGGTTTGGAACAACAAGTGCGCCGCATTCGCCAGCGGGGGCCGAGTCATCCTTTGTGGAAGTGGGTTTGCAAAGGTTCGCGGTAGCCGACGGGCTTTATTCTTTAGTCTCAAGTCAGAGGAACGAAAGTTTGACAAGAAGCGGTTTCAACGGCAGAGTCCTTAACTTTTATTGCTTCTTCTTTCTTCCTTCTTCCTTCTTCCGACGGACATCCGTTACATCCGTTACATCCGTTACATCCGTTACATCCCGTACATTGCTCGTTGCCGAACTCCCTTCTGCTATATCACGCAAAGCGAGGCAAAATATGTGCTATGGAAGACTGTTGAAGCGGAATTTCGATCGCAAATTCTGCTCCTTTTCCCGGTTCCGAAAAGCACTTCAATTCCCCACCGTGTTGGTTCACAACAATTTCATAGCTAATCGACAGTCCCAAACCCGTTCCTTGGCCGACCGGCTTAGTAGTAAAAAAAGGGTCAAACAACCGCTTCCGAACATCTTCTGTCATGCCAGGGCCGTTGTCAGAAATTTTAATTATTACCTTTTTTTTCTCAATTAACTCCGTGCAAATCCGAATCGTAGGAATCAAGCGAGTAGAGTTAGAAAGTGATAATTGAGTCTTTGTAGTACAAGACTGCTTTTGCTCCCCTAATTGCGACTTTTTCTTCTGGCTTTTTTTATCGACATTTTCGTATTTATTCGACTCAACAAGAGCATAAATGGCATTAAGTAAAATATTCATAAATACCTGATTGAGCTGTCCGGGATAGCACTGCACCAGCGGCAAGTCGCTGTATTCTTTGTGAATTTCGATCGCCTCCTGCCCCGGTTTCCCTTTAAGCTGGCTTTGCAACAGCATAATCGTGTTGTTGATACCGTCGTGAATGTTGACCTGCTTCATTTCAGCTTCGTCTAATCTGCAAAAATTCCGTAGCGACAAAACGATGTCGCGCACTCTTTCTGCACCTTGCTGCATAGAATTTAAAACTTTCGGTAAGTCTTCTAGCACATAATCGAGTTCGATTTTTTCTGCTTCCGCTTCAATTGCTGCGATGGGTTCGGGACAGTGCTGTCGGTAGATGTCGAGCATCCGCATTAAACCTTGCGTGTACTCTTTAGCGTGGTGCAAATTGCTGTAAATAAAGCCGATCGGATTGTTAATTTCGTGAGCTACTCCTGCTACTAACTGCCCCAAAGAAGACATTTTCTCTGTTTGAATTAGTTGAGTTTGAGTGCGCTGAAGTTCCAGCAGGGCAAGTTCGAGCTGTTGGGCTTGATGTCTCAATTGCGCTTGCGACTCTCGCATCGCCACGGTTGATAACTCGTGAATTTGCAACTGAGAAAGCAGCAGTTGGTGTACGTCTAAAAGTTTGTAAGTTTCCGGTTCTACTTGTACTACAATGGGTTCGTGGATCAGTTCGGGCGATCGCTCCAAAGACTGCCGCACTGCCGTCATAATTGAGGTTTCGCGATCGAGAACCAACATATCAGTTTTAGTAAAGCGGTAGAGTATGAACAAAGGCTGTTGAGAAAATAACTCCAAGCTGTAGGGACGGCTCATGTGTTCAAAATAACGCCGCCGCGAAATCATCCCTATAAACTTTCCTTGCTGAGTGATGATGATGCCGGGAACTAAAGGGTTTGCTTGAAAAATTTTAGCAACTTCGTCCCCCGGACACTCAGATTCTAGGAGAAAGTCGTACAGGGTTAGTTCCTGTAGAGTCGATCGCAAACCAAGCGGCGATTTTAGGGGACTCAACCCGTCAGTTTCATACACTGCTCCCTCCTTTGGTAATTGGCAGTTGCGGTTGGCTGCTGGAGTCTTGCCTACTATTTAGACTGCCTTTTCAACTCTTTTTATAGCTTAGTTATCCACTTCCCTGTGGTCCCTGGAATCCAGTTAATTCAGCAGGATTTTTTTTTCGTTAAATCGTGCTGGTGTCCCCCGAAATGATATTGCAGGTTAGATTGATTTAAAAGCAGACACCCGCTTGAAACCTGACTATGTAGGAAATTTATATCCAAGATTTTACTAATCCGAATATAACAGTCATAACTATTTTTAATGTTTAATGAGATTAATTTGGTTCAGATGGATAGACATCTGCGACCTGTGGCAGTACATTTCGTATTACCCCTTGCGTAAAATTATATTACAATAAGACAACAATAGCGACAACTCGGCAGCCGATCGCCTATTTGACAATTCAGGCCAAATCGGTTTCGGGCAATTGCCAAGAAATGTCAATTGTCAGTTTTTTCGTACAAATGCCGATCGCGCTCAACCCGAAGATTGTATTGTAGGTAGTCTCCGAGCTAGGGACAGCCGATGGCGAGCAATTTGTCAAGTTCGGCAGCTTATACTTTAGCCACATCGAGACTCCAAAGCTTGACCGACGAAATTTTTCTGGGCAGATGCTAAAGTTGTGCGATCGCCACTAAAACTCACATTCCACACATCCGCTTAATGTGCCTTAAAAGTTTCCACAAGAGTACGGTCGTGCCACGAACTTGAGATTCAAACTCTGTCGCTGGCAAATCCGACAAGGAGAATCAAGAGGAAGCAGAAAGAAATAATTCTACTTTACCCGACTTTTCCCCAACTTCAACTTCACTTTGAGGAAGTTGGTTTGGTTACGATAATATTTCGATCATTATTATTTCTCCTCCCCCTTGCTTTTAGGCAATTCTCATTAGAAACTCTAAGATGTTGATTTGAGGAACCTCGGGGGGTCTGGTTTGGTTGGGCGATCGCACTGAGCTAAATTGAAATGACATAGGAGGAAAGTAAACGACGGTTTCCATGTGCGGTTTCCCGAAGTAGAGGTGGTAACTCTATAACACGGCGGGACGATCGTACTTTCAGTACAATGTCAGTATTTCAACCTGTACACCTGTTGAGTCTGAGTCTGTGAGAGTGTGAAAGTCCCTTTAATCCTTGGGCTGTCTGGATCGGAGGTTTTTGAAGAGTGGGGCGGTGCGAGGCGCAGAAGCAGACTGTTAACCAAGCGGCACTAGGGACGCCGGCAGCTAGGACCTACCGAGGAAGGATTTTAGGCGATCGCCGTTAAAGATCGAGAGAAAAAAGCACAATAGCACCAACAGCAATATCACCCAAAAGAATGATTGATCGACAAAAAGTTGCGTGTTATATTTCTAAATAATTCTATACAAAAATACTTTTACCTAAAAGGAGAACAAAAAATGGACACCCCTACAG
This sequence comes from Microcoleus sp. S13_C5, assembly GCF_036700845.1. Lineage (NCBI taxonomy): Bacteria > Bacillati > Cyanobacteriota > Cyanophyceae > Oscillatoriales > Microcoleaceae > Microcoleus > Microcoleus sp. S13_C5. The sequence continues at coordinate 53,023 of NZ_JAUBPR010000004.1, read as the reverse complement.
AGCGCCTACAAGAACCGGTCGGGACAAGAGAACTCGAATCAATACCTGTATCTGACAAAGTTTCTTCCCAAAAAGTTAGTGAGGTTAATTTTGAAACGACTCCTTTAGAAACCCCAGCTTATACTCAGCAAAAAGTTAGCGTCGAGGAGGTGAAAATTAACGGCGACGATTTGGTTGCTAAAGTTAAAGAACTGATTCACGAAGGAAATATCCGCCGCATCATTATCAAAAATGAAGAGGGACGGATTTTGGTAGAAGTTCCTCTGACGGTGGGAGTAGTCGGTGGAGTCATCGGTGCGGCCTTGTTTCCAGTCATTGCAGCAGTAGGAGCAATAGGTGCATTAGTCGCTCACATGACTATCATCATTGAAAGAACCGAGTAAAAAAACTCAGTTGTTAGTAATAGCTGATGTCCGGTTAATTTCCCGCAATCAACCTTGTTGGTAGTGAGTAAGACCCTCCTCTCTTTATGGATGAGAGAAAAATCACCTTTATTACTACTAAATTAATTGTGGTTATCTAACCGGACTTAAACAAACTTCAAGCACAAACTGGCTTGATAAATAGATGGCTAGTAACAGTCACTACTCCCTTCTCTTTTTTCCCGATTTCTATGATCTATTGCCTTCCCACTCGGGCAGTAAAGTTGCCACTTGTAGCGGTGCAATGAATTATCTAAGATGAGGTTAAATCCTTGGCCGATCGTGGTTTGATGACAGTGGTTCATTACCTTCAAGTGACGTTGATTCATTTCACTGAATGACCAAGGCGCTGCGCTTAAAAAATGGTGTAATTTGTGGTAAGTTACTCGCACGGCGTGTGCCACCATCGGCGAGAGGTGGTTTGGCTCACTTTCTCCCAATAATTCGCCTAGATAGTTCCTAAATTCCCGTTTTTGGGCTTGATGACGAAAGATATCGTCAAATCTTGGACACCATTTATAAAAGCAGGGGGGCATTGCGACGGGGATTATCTCCTTCATTGCTCATCTTTTAAGTTTATATACTTGCTCTGCAAGCATATAAACTCATTTAGCCTGTATTTTTTGTTTAAGTCCGGCTAATCCTATTCCTTTGGAGGACTCAGACAATCACTCGGAGGGTAGAGCCTGCTTAATGCGTTGGCTAGTTAGATTTGATACAGATTAAGGAAAAGCCAAAAGTTCTCTAAACTTCCTAAGCATTAAGCTGTTAAGCATTTAAACTGGGTATGACTAAAACCCCCAAGGTTGACACATGAATCTTGACTGAATCTTGACTGAATCTTGACAGTGAATCGAAGTAAGTGATTTAAATGCTGAACAGCTTAGCCCAAGTTTTCAAACCAGAGCATCTCCTACAGACAAATATTTTTTGAATAGTTGTGGCGAAGATTAATTATGAAACCTAACGAAGAAAATAGCTCTAGCCGTGAAATTCATCAAGAAGTTCACACCGATGCAACTAACGGTCACGTCAGTACAACGCGAACTACTACAAGTGTTCCGAGTACAACGGCGAAGGCTTCTAAAGAAGCAGCTCATCACCAAGGTTATGTACAGGGTGAAATGGCCGAAAACCACCGCCAACTTGGAGTCCAAGAAGTCCGCGATAATGAGAATGCGGGCCGCGGGTTACTGTTAGGGATTCTTCTTGCTTCTTTGGCAGGCTTAGTTCTGGGCAGTGTATATTACTTCAATCGAGGTGAGGAGGCTCCTACTCCTACTGCTGCTCCTGTGATTGTTGTACCGAAAGCGAATCAGCCTTCAGCAACACCAGCTCCGACTCGGACTATAGAGAGAGAAAAAACGATCATTCAAAAGATTGTTCCGGTTCCGGTTCAACCATCTCCAGTTCAAAAGGCAAGTCCGGCTCCTCAAGCAAGTCCTGCTCAAAAGGCAAGTCCGGCTCCTCAACCAAGTCCTGCTCCCAATATCAATATTACAATTCCAAATTCACAGCAGCAAGCAGCACCATCTCCATCTTCGCCGTCAAATAATACCAATACTACGGTTCCGAATTCGCAGAGGGAGCCAGCTTCCACTCCGCCAACTCCAGCACCTGAGAGTTCAGCTACTCCATCTCCAACTCAAGATGAGGGCGCTCCGGGAGCAGGTACCAGCGGCGGAACTAATACCGAAAGCCAGAGCGATTCTAATTCTACGAATACGCCTGTACCTGAGCGCAACTCCGGCGCAGAGGGTGCGACTGGTTCACCGCAATAGAAGTTGGATGTCGAATTAGTCCGCTAGGGGTTCAAATCCCAGACTCATAGCTAAAGTCCTTTAAAGAGGACTTTTTTTGAGGGTTTAAACTGAGATATTGCACCATTCTCAATAATCTTTTTTTGGGCGGGATCTCCTGCCTACCCCACAAGAAAACTCATTCTTTGTGGAACAGGCCCGAAAGCCTTTTAAGCGAGAATGGTGCAACATCTCAGACTAACCGAACATTGTGGCTGAACTCAAGAAACCTAGTTTCTGCAATGGAAAACGTTTTAAGATTGTGCCAACCTATCTTAAGAAACAGTTTGGTGAACTAATTTAACTTTCCCTAAAGCCGTCTTCCTGCTCTCAAAGAGTTTCATCACGCCGGAGGAGATGGTCTCGATGACATCGGGAGCGCAGTAAGAGAGAAACTCTTCCGAGGAAGTAGGATCTGCAAAAAACTCTTGAGCTTTCTTCAACAAGTTTTCAGTTTCAGCAAAGCCGATAGATTTGATAATAAACGTAGAAACCGGGGAGTTTTTAATATCATAGCGCGATTCTTGATTGCGTCCTATTTCTAGCAGGTATAACACTTCTCTTTGCAATTGAGTCTCTAAGGGGTAGGCGCTCTGTCTGTTGGGCAAGTAATCCTCCAAAACCGAGGTTTTAAATCCTGGTGTCCGCAATTCTCCCATCATCGTTGAAAGCGGAATATCGCGCCCCAAACGGTAGGAAAGAGCTTCTAAAATGGCGATGGTAATTAGCTTGACACCAAAATAAAGTTTAGCAACTTCGATATTTTTGCGAGTTCGGGCAATCAGGTTAGCGTAGGTTTCATCGTCCGGCTCTTGCATAAACTGCTGGAAAACCAGTTCGGGTTTGAGGAACTTCAAAAATCCTTCCATTTTTTGCAGAGACTTGCGATATCCGGCAACAGTATAGGAATTAACATTGGTCAATTCGTGGTTGGTTTCTGGCATCAAGTTCCAGGTATTGTCTAAGAAATTAGAGGAATTTGGAGAGGCAAAATTCTCGACATCTCTATTTGCTAACCTGACAGCACGCTTGACAATTTCTACAATTTTTGCAGGGTTCCATTCCATGTTAAAATCGCGATTTATACTTACCAAACGCTGGTGCAAAAGTTCGATCGCGCTCAAACCACTGGGCGAAACGGGACGAAAAGGGATAGTAGCTTCGATGCAAGCTGTTATCTCAGCGATCGTACTAGGTGGCAAAAAAGGCTCCAAAGATTTGGCAGCAATAACAGCACTCAAGAATTCGTTTTGGCCGGCAAACGAAGAGAGAGTCTTGCCGGGAATAAACCCAAATACTGAGGCCACTAGCTGATACATGGCATCGTCGGGCAGTTCGGTTTCATCTCTAATAACTAACTGCGATCGCACTTCTTTGACAAAAGGACAAAGGGCGCTGCTAATATTGAAACTAACGCCCTGATCGACTTGCACGTACACGAGGTCGTGAAACAGCGCAGCCAGCACCTCGATCGGATCGACTGACCCCCCGACCTCAAAAATGTGTTCCGACGTGTGAAAGGAGCGCCAAGGCCCTCTCATCGCTTGAATGATTAGCTCAGCTATCTGCTCCAGCTTTGGAATATCTACTCGACCTCCCAATTGGTCGATCGAGCTTACCAAACCATCCAAACACCGTTTTTGTTCTCCGAAAAGCTCCATTTACACACCTCCAGTGCATTCCCTGATTGTCTTGCGCTTGATTGCATGGTATCAAAACCCGCTGCGATCGTGCCATGATTTGTCACTCAAAAATTTTAAATTTTAGGGTGAAACACCGAGAGGGGGCCAGGGAAAGAGGAAGAGAGAGCAAGAGGGAGGGAGAGGGAGGGAGAGGGAGAGCGAGAAATTAAATATTAAAAATTAGGTCGTTGTGGAGATTAGGGCTACTTGGGCGATCGGTATCATAAATTACACTAAAGATGACAAAAAGTGGGTAAAAAATTGATGAATTTTTGAGGGAATTATGATGATTTTTTGACAAAAGCTGTGCCTGGGTATCATTTACACCAGCTTCAAACTGCGTTGGTATAACTACTGCGTCCGACCTCAGAATAAGATTCCTAGACGTGCTGATAAACCTCTTGATATTTGCGGTGATACACTTCAGTTGAGTAGCTTTCGGGCAGTTGGCCTAAAACTTCCGCGATCGCCACTTTACCTGCTGCTTTGGTTTGCTGTCGCATCCCCCAATCTAACACTAACAGAACTTACGCAACTGTCACAAGTCATCCTGGTACCATGCAGCACAAAATCAGGCACTAAACATGGGAATATGGGGACGTTTCACTGGCTCAATTAAATAATTAGACAACATCAATCGAGCTTAAATACCTCCTTAATCCCTCAGTCCCCCTCTGCTGGGAATTCGTATGTTTAGAAGCGATTTAAATCGCCGAATCAACTGTTATATTCCCAACTTCTTTAAGAAGTCGGGGATCGGGGGATTGTGTCTTTTGAGCCGTTGCTGACTTACTGCATCCGATCGATCGTCCGATACTGCACCGCCTCCGCCACATGATTCGTTTTCAAGCTTTCATCCCCCGACAAATCAGCAATAGTTCTCGCCACCTTCAAAATGCGATCGCTTGCCCTCGCCGAAAGCCCCAACTTCCGAATCGCCATCTCCAATAAATTCCGAGAAGCATCATCCAACTGACACCATTTGTTAATGTGACTGCTTTGCATCTCCGCATTACAGCGCAAACTAGATTCCGACTGAAAACGGCGAGTAGCGAGCTCTCGCGCCCGCTGCACCCTCACCCGCACCGGTTCCGACTCTTCCCCCGTCGGCTGTCGCGTAATTTCCTCGGGTTTCAAACGATTGACCGCCACTTGCAAATCAATCCGATCCATCAAAGGCCCCGACAGTTTAGCCCAATATTGCTCCCTCTTTTGTGGCGAACAAGTACACTGTTGAATCGAATCGCCGTAATAACCGCAAGCACAAGGATTCGTACTCGCAACTAAAGTGAACTGCGCCGGAAACATCACCGATTGTCTAGTGCGAGAAATCGTCACATAACCATCTTCCAGCGGTTGTCGCAAAAACTCCAAAACATCTCTTTTAAACTCAGTTAATTCATCCAAAAAAAGAATGCCGCGATGTGCTAAAGAAATTTCACCCGGACGCGGAAAACTGCCGCCACCTACCAAAGAAGGCCCCGATGCCGAATGGTGAGGACTGCGAAAAGGCCGATCGCCCACCAAGCTCCCTTTATCCTTCAACAACCCAGCCACCGAATGAATTTGAGTTACATCCAAAGCTTCATCAAAAGTCAGCGGCGGCAAAATACCCGGCAAACGCCTCGCCAACATAGTCTTACCGCTCCCTGGCGGTCCCACAAAAATTAAATTGTGTCCCCCCGCCGCCGCAATTTCCAAAGCCCGCCGCGCGTGAGTTTGCCCCTTTACATCCTTTAAATCTAGACCTGAAAACCGCGTTTTTGCTAACTCTTCTCGACCGTTTACTTCTACAGGCGAATAAACTTCAGGATTGTTCAAAAAATCAGTAACTGCAAAAATATTCTCAAAACCATAAACAGATATTCCGTTTACTAAAGCCGCTTCCTGCGCGTTACCAGCCGGTACAACCAACCCCGAAATACCCATTTTTTGAGCAGCAGCGGCGATCGGCAAAACCCCAGCCACAGCCCGCAAACTTCCATCTAAAGAAAGTTCCCCTAAAAACAAATAATCTCCCAAAAGTTGACCGCTGACTTGTTCCGATGCTGCTAAAATGCCAATGGCGATCGGCAAATCAAAACTCGGCCCTTCCTTCCGCAAATCCGCCGGAGTCAAATTAATCACAATACTCCGCATCGGAAAAGCATATCCCGAATTTTTCAGCGTAGCCCTAACCCTTTCCTTAGCTTCTTGCACCGCAGAATCTGGCAATCCCACAACCACAATTTTCGGTAGTCCCCCTGACACATCAGCCTCAACACCAACCTTTACCGCGTCAATTCCAACGATCGATGCACTCCACACCCTAGCAAGCATTTTTCTTAATCCTTAATTTGCCTGTCCTTGATTCATCATCTATTATGATTAACAATGACTAATGAATATCGGGAGAGGCAAGAAAAACTTTTCCTTGCCTCTTCTTTTTCTCCTCTTCCTTCTCTCCTGCTGGGTCTTCCCTCTTCCCTCTTCCCCTTCCCCCTTGAGTCTTCCTTCTTCCTTCTTCCTTCTTCCTTCTTCCTTCGTTTACACCCATGACAACTCAAGAAACGCTTTTCAGCAAAATCATCCGCAAAGAGATTCCCGCAGACATCGTTTATGAAGACGACTTGGCCCTCGCCTTCAGAGATATCAATCCGCAAGCGCCCGTCCACATCCTCGTCATTCCCAAACAGCCTATTGCCAAATTAGCCGATGCCGAGTCGGAAGATCATGCTCTCATGGGACACTTGCTGCTGACTGTCAAGCGGGTAGCAGAACAACTCGGACTTAGCAACGGCTATCGCGTCGTCATTAATAGCGGCAGCGACGGCGGCCAAACTGTAGACCACCTGCACCTTCACATTCTCGGCGGACGGCAGATGAAGTGGCCCCCAGGCTAAAGGCTAATTTTTACGCAGAACTTGCGGACTCATCCTCAGAAACCCGGTTGATTTCTATTGCCCAGCGCTTCAGAAACCGGTTTTTTTTTTTCGTCAATAAACCCCGTTGATTGGCTCTTATTGAGAATGCAGCTCGATCGCACTAGAAATCCGGTTTTCAGTATTCTCCCGATAAAAATTTCCCCTCGCAGAATCCACCGATGATATGTAAATAAATATTAAAAATCATCTCTTCACGACCTAATTAACAGATATTTAAAGAGAAAGAGAATCGATCTGAACAAGAATAATTTGCTCGAACTGCTGAACCAAGCTACAGACAAGAGATTCAGTTCTTCTGGCCGCTGTATTTACCCCGTTTGGTGTGTAATTTTACTTTGTAAAAAAATACAAATCTTTACTAATAATCAAGTTATTGTAAAAGTTTGTAAAATGTTTAAATTGTCAGCAGTAATCCCTTGGCAAACTTTAGTGAATGGTGTTACTAATATAAGCGTGGGGCATCCCCACAACGAACCTTGAAAATTCAATTAAGCAATCATAAACCAAATGACAACAACCGTACAGCGTCGCGAAAGCGGCAACGTTTGGGAGCAGTTTTGCAACTGGGTAACTAGCACTGACAACCGCATTTATGTGGGTTGGTTCGGCGTCTTGATGATTCCCACCTTGCTCAGCGCCACCATTTGCTACATCATCGCCTTCATCGCTGCTCCTCCTGTGGACATCGACGGCATCCGCGAACCAGTTGCTGGTTCCTTGATGTACGGCAACAACATCATTACTGGTGCTGTTGTTCCTTCATCGAATGCGATCGGGCTTCACTTCTATCCGATCTGGGAAGCAGCTTCCCTCGATGAGTGGTTGTACAACGGCGGCCCCTACCAATTGGTAGTTTTTCACTTCCTCATTGGCGTTTTCTGCTACATGGGTCGCGAATGGGAACTGTCCTACCGCTTAGGTATGCGTCCTTGGATCTGCGTCGCTTACTCTGCACCAGTTGCAGCAGCAACCGCAGTGTTCTTGATCTACCCGATCGGACAAGGCAGCTTTTCGGACGGTATGCCCTTGGGTATCTCCGGGACATTCAACTTCATGATCGTGTTCCAAGCCGAGCACAACATCCTGATGCACCCCTTCCATATGTTGGGAGTTGCTGGTGTCTTCGGCGGTGCTCTGTTCTCCGCCATGCACGGAAGCTTGGTAACATCTTCTTTGGTTCGCGAAACAACCGAAACTGAATCTTTGAACTACGGTTACAAATTCGGTCAAGAAGAAGAAACCTACAACATCGTGGCAGCCCACGGCTACTTCGGTCGGTTAATCTTCCAATACGCGAGTTTTAACAACAGCCGTTCTTTGCACTTCTTGTTAGGTGCATGGCCAGTTGTCGGCATCTGGTTTACCGCTTTGGGTATATCGACAATGGCGTTCAACCTCAACGGTTTCAACTTCAACCAATCGATTATCGACTCGCAAGGTCGCGTCATCAACACTTGGGCTGATGTCATCAACCGCGCTAACTTGGGTATGGAAGTAATGCACGAGCGCAATGCTCACAACTTCCCCCTCGACTTGGCCGCCGGTGAAGTCACCCCAGTAGCAATGGTTGCTCCTTCCATCAACGGCTAAATTTAGCTTTTGATTAACAAAAAGCGCTCCTAGAAATAGGGGCGCTTTTTGTTTTGGCAAGTAGAATTTGATATAGCCTTTCTCAGTAACATGAGGTGCACGCTTGATAAGCGGGCATAGGGCATAGGGCATAGGGCATACCTCACTTTATTGAGAACTGCTGTAGATTTTTTTCTGTTAAATCCGTTAAATCAGTTAAATCCCATACAGTGCGCCTTACCGAACTTCCCGATCGATCTGATATATTGATTAAGAATTATTATTTTTGGCAATCATCAAAGTGGCGATATTTAACAGGCACAAATTTGAAAAACTCGTGGTTCATAAATCCAAAACATTAGCCTGGGCGATCGCATTTTTTAGCGGCATTTTGATGGCATTGACAACCGCACCAGTAAATGCTTGGCTATTGGCTTGGGTAGCATTAGCTCCCCTGTGGGTTTTGGTTGTCAGTTATCAAAAGCCAAAAATAATAGAAGAACACAAACAAAAATTTCTCTTTCTTCCTTCTTTCTTCAACATCCATCGGTTACAGAATGCGTTGCCGCACTTCCTTCTTCCTTTACTCTGGGGAATTGGGTATCACGGATTAGCTTTATCTTGGATTATGGGAATTCACCCGATGACTTGGTTGGGAGTTCCTTGGTGGCCGAGTTTGGCGATCGCACTTTTTTGCTGGGTATTCATCACCCTCTGGGGAGCCGCCTTAGTCACCGTTTGGGTGGGGCTATTTGTAATTCTCAACTCCCTAACTTTAGCAGGCAAAAACTCTATTATTATTCTTAAATCCCCCCCTTTACAAGGGGGGGCTGGGGCGGGTAAAGCTCAATTTTCAGCGTTAACTCGCGTTTTTATTGGCACAGCTTTGTGGTGTGCTTTAGAAAGTATTTGGAGTACAGGTTCGCTGTGGTGGACATCACTATCTTACACGCAAAGCCCCCACAATTTAGCAATATTGCACCTCGGTCAACTCTCCGGCCCCAGCGCAGTAACAGCCGCTATTGTAGCAGTAAATGGCTTAATCGCCGAAGCTTTTATAGAAGGAAGAAGGAAGAAGGAAGAAGGAAGAAGGAAGAATTGGATTCCTTATATTTTGCCGGCGAGTTTGTGTTTAGTTTTGCATATTGCAGGATGGAGCTTATACAACCGCCCTTTGAATCAAGAAGCTGCAACCGCTTTAAAGATTGGGATTATTCAAGGCAATATTCCTAACAAGATTAAGTTTGCTTCAGTGGGTTGGCAGCGCGCTTTGGAAGGTTATACCACTGGATACAAACAGTTAGCAGATAGGAAAGTCGATGCTGTGTTAATTCCAGAGACGGCTTTGCCTTTTATCTGGACCAACGAGTATCAGCGTTCTACTCTTTCTTTTTACCAAGCTATTCTCGAACGCGGCGTTGTGGCTTGGGTTGGAGGATTCGGACAGCAAGATGATAGTATCACTAACAGCTTATTGGCGATCGATCGCACTGGAGAAATTGTCGGTCGCTACGATAAACTAAAGCTAGTGCCTTTAGGCGAATATATCCCTTTTTACGAAATTTTAGGCGGGATTATTAATCGGCTTTCTCCCTTAGATGCTCATTTAGTACCCGGTAATTCTAAACAATTGTTTGATACGCCGTTTGGCCGCGCCATTGTCGGAATTTGTTACGATTCAGCCTTTGCTGAAAATTTCCGATATCAGGCGGCGAATGGAGGCGAATTTATGATCACCGCTTCCAACAATGCCCATTACAAACCGCCAATGTTGGATCAACATCACGCTCTAGATGTAATGCGGGCAATTGAAACTGATAGATGGGCAGTTATCGCAACTAATACGGGTTACTCTGCTTTTGTAAATCCTCGCGGCGAGACGGTTTGGAAGTCGAGAATTAATACCTATGAAGTCCGAGATGCTACTATTTATCGGCGGCAAACTCGAACTTTGTACGTGCGGTGGGGAGATTGGCTGACGCCTGTATTGTTAGTATTGGCTGGGTTAATACGGTTGATTGTTAAAAATTAACCAGTAGGTTATACCATTTTAGATTTTCGATACCAGTCTAAAATCTAAAATCTAAAATGGAATGAATCTACTTATCTTTCACGCGCTCGTGAACGCTAGGAGATAAAGAAATTAAATCGTCCATATTGCGCTGCATGGCAGCACAAATATTGTCCAAAGGCAAATCATTGGCATCGTGTCCGAAGGGATTTTCTATTTCAATGCCGATTTCTTCGATGCCGAACAAAGTAAAACTAATTAAAGCCACAACTGGGCCGGTTCCCCAACCCAAATCCTTCACCATTTGAAAGGGCAGTGCCAATGAGTAAAGTAACAATAGCTGTTTGAGGTGAATCGCGTAAGCCAAAGGGATAGGCGTCTTCAAAATGCGCTCGCAGCCCCCTAATACATCAATCATAGAGTTGAGCAACTCATTCATACCAGTTAACTGATAAACATCCAGGCAATTGCGCTCGTACTGCTGGTGCATATAATCCTCAATCCAAAACGCAATTTCTAGGGGCGGATTGTTCATCGATTTGAGCTTTTGGTACTGCGCTGGGGACATTAACGGCTCCAACTCGGGATTGACTGATTCTTTCCGCAAGTGCAGTTTCATTGCCACTGCCAAGGCAACTAATAGGCGCAGTGCTGACTTTTTTTCTATGATATCCTGCGGGTCTTTTTCCTCAATTGCTACCCAGATTTGACGAGCCAAATTGCGGATGTTATTGTTTAAAGTACCCCAAAATCTGCGGCCTTCCCAAAATCGCTCGTAGGCTGTGTTTGTCCGAAAAACTAACAGTAAACCGAGGACAATACTCGGTACAATGCTAGACAAAATCGGCAAGGATACTGGCAAGTTTAAAAAGTACAGGAAGGAAATAAATAGCCCAAATCCGCCGCACAGCAAAACGCGCGGCAAAATGGAGGGAATGACAGACCCTCGAACCTGTAATGCAATTTTAAACCACGACGGTTGATCGACACTCATGCAAGTCTCCTCATTAAATTAAATTAGCCCGATCGCCCCAATTCGATTTTAGATTTTAGATTTACTCCACAAATACAGCAGATTGCAGATCGCGAGAGGGCGGTTTCTCTAGACACCACGCCTACCAAAACAGCTTTTTTGTACTGCACTTACCAGCAAAAGTGCTATAAATCAGGGGTTTGAACTTGCGTCTAATTTTTTTGCTCTCCACGGCTCCTATTGGGGATTGGTATCCGTATTTGGGTACGCTGAGATCTTCGGAAAAAAGCTTTCCTACAAACAACCTTTGGATTTTACCAAAAAACTCATCTTTAGGAGCAATCTCAAATCTAAAATCTCAAATTAATTGACTGATGCACTTAATTCGGTAAGATTAATCATGTATCTTTAAACCTCAGCTTCCGTGCAAGAGCAACCGACATCTGTGCCTCCGCATTTTCACCGATTGCCAAACCAACGGTGGCAAATTTATTCGCCTCAACCACAGCAAGCCGAACAGTTTGCCACTGAAATCGGTTTGTCGCCCTTGCTGGCACAGGTGCTGATTAACCGGGGCATCGATTCTGTTAAAGAAGTGCAAGGGTTTATCGAACCGGAATCTCTGGTTTTGCCCGCGCCAACCGATGAGTTTCCAGATTTGGCTGCGAGTGTCAAACTGTTGCGGGAGGCGATTTCGGGAGGGCAAAAAATTGCGATTTGCGGCGACTACGATGCTGACGGGATGACGAGCACGGCTTTGTTGCTGCGAGCTCTCAGGGCTCTGGGGGCGAATGTGGATTATGCTATTCCGAGCCGGATGCGAGAAGGTTATGGGATTAACGATCGCATTGTAGAAGAATTTCACTCCGAAGGTGTCGCTCTCATTCTCACGGTTGACAACGGAATTGCAGCCTACGGCCCGGTTGCCAGAGCGCGAGAACTCGGTGTCAAAGTTATTATTACAGACCACCACGACTTGCCGCCAAAACTGCCGCCTGCCGATGCTATTCTCAACCCGAAATTAATCGCGGAATCTTCACCTTATCGCGGTTTAGCAGGCGTAGGCGTTGCTTATGTTTTGGCCATTACTTTGGCTCAGGATATGCAGAAAGTGGGGGGGTTGGTAAATCCCCTGCTGGAGTTATTCACGTTGGGAACTATTGCGGATTTAGCGCCTTTGACTGGGGTTAATCGGCGCTGGGTAAAGCGGGGTTTGCGGCTGTTGCCTCACTCGCAATTGGCGGGTATTCAGGCTTTGATTCAGGTGGCGGGAGTGCAGCCGGGAAGTGCCGAAAGTCCCTCAATTCTCAACTCGCCAAATAAAACTAATAATTCCTTAAAGCCTGAAGATATTGGTTTTAGGCTGGGGCCCCGGATTAATGCTGTGGGGCGGCTGGCTGACCCTCAAATTGTGATAGAGTTGCTGACTACGGACGATCGCGAATTGGCTCTCAAAAACGCGATGCAGTGCGAACAAATTAATCAGCGCAGGCAGGAGTTGTGCCAGGAAATTGAGCAGGAAGCAATTGCTTGGTGCGAGAAAAGTGATCTCGATTTGCAGCAAGAACGAGTTTTAGTTGTCGTGCAACCCGGTTGGCACCACGGTGTGATCGGGATTGTGGCTTCTCGGTTGGTGGAACGCTACGGCGTGCCTGTGTTTATCGGTACTTTTGAGGATGAGGCTGGCGAAAACGAGGCTGTAGGGGCGGTTGCCCATAAAATTATCAGGGGTTCGGCGAGGGGAATTCCTGAATTTAATGTATTTGACGGGCTGAATTTTTGCGCGGATTTATTAACTAAATTTGGGGGACACAAAGCCGCTGGCGGTTTTTCTATGCCGGCTCATAATCTCGAACAATTCCGCAATCAACTGTCAATTTTTGCCAATCAATGTTTGCAACCGGAACACCTAAAACCGCTGGTTTCAGTTGACGTGCGAGCGGATTTGGCTGAGATTAATCTCGACCTTTACCGACAAATTGATGCTCTGGAACCTTGCGGGATTGAAAATAAGGCTCCTGTCTTTTGGACGCCTAATGTTTGCATAACTGAACAGAAAATTGTTGGTAAAGGAGGTCACGTTAAACTAACTGCAACTCAAGATGGAAATGTATCGGCTAGTGTGAAGGCGATTGCTTGGCGTTGGGGGGAATATTTTCCTTTGCCTCGGCGGGTTGATATTGCTTACCGATTGCGGGAAAATAGTTTTAATGGCAAGACATCAGTGGAGTTAGAATTGTTTGGTGTCCGGCTGCCCGCAAGTGTTGCTAGTTCCAGGCCGCGGATGTTCGGAAAAGTTGAGTTTGATTACTGCGATCGCACTTATTCTTGCAGTCTGTCTCCCGCCGGCTCGATCGAGGAATTGAGAATTCGCAACTCTCAAGGGCAAGTTTTGGCTGTTGCACCCGGACAAAACATCGGTTTGTTAGGCAACTCCCGCAAAGATGCTAGAGAAGTCGATGTATCTCTACCTTTTTTTGAGAATTTGATTCAAACTGCTAAACACGCCCTGGGTATTTGATAACTCGGTATTGGATAACAAAGCTCATGCAGCAGGGAAAATTGGCGATCGAGCGTTGTGAATTTTGAATAATTTAAAACTCAAAACTCCCAACTCTCGATCGCCCCGGAACGTGCTATAATTACAGATCGCCGCCTCTAGCTGCCAGCAGAAAAATCACGATCGGGCCAGAAAGCACGACGGCTGCGAGTAAAGCTACCTGAACAATGAGTTGGTAGTCTACACCACCCAGACCACTGAAAAGATCGGTTATAAAGTCCATTTGTCCTCCTGACTGTAGTGATTAAGTCTAGATTGTTGAATTAGAAAATCCGCTTCTGATTTTACCGGGCGATCGACCATATTTTTTAAGGAACTTTACAAAATTCAACAAAATGTAAACTACGATCGACCTCTCAGTCCCAAGAAACCAGGGACTTGATGCCCCTTCCCGGAAAGTCCCCCCAATCTAAAATCTAAAATCTAAAATCGAACCGCCCCTTCGGGATATCCGCCTCCGGCGCTGGCAATTGATATACTTGAAGAGCTCCAGTCTCCTAAAGTTTGGCATTTTCCACATAATGCTCCGAATCTAAAATCTAAAATCTAAAATCTAAAATCTAAAATCAAACTATGGCTACTTGGCGTTGTGTAAAGCAGTGCGGTGCTTGTTGTTACCTCGACCCAACAGAGCGCCCTGACTTAGACGAGTATTTATCTGAAGACGAATTATCGCTTTACTTGAGCTTAGTCGGAGATGACGGTTGGTGTATCAATTTTGACAAAGCAACCAGAGAATGCGGAATTTACGCCGATCGACCGCGCTTTTGTCGGGTAGACTCAGAGGTGTTTCAGGATATGTACGGCGTTGAGCCGACTGAATTGAACGATTTCGCGATCGAGTGCTGCTTGGAACACATTGAAGACCTTTATGGCGATCGATCTTTGGAAATGATCCGCTTTAACTCTGAAGTCGGAATTCTCGCCTTACCTGACAACTAAACGACTTGATGCCCCTTTGGGCTTTTGTCCCTCCAGCTCATTTTCCCGATCGCCATCTCAATTCTTTAATCAAAAGTCTAAAATCTAAAATCGAACGATCGTCTGCCGGTTTCTCACCGGGAGAGTGTCAAAATAAACAAATCAAAGAAATATCGCGCAGTTGAGTTGAGCCATGAGCAATCGAGAGGGTTTTACGGGGGGATTTATTGCCGGAGCTGCCGTTGGCGGCTTGGTGGGTGCAGTTTTGGGCGCGGTGCTGTCGCGGCGCGCTGCTGAAGCTTTGCTGAGTGAACCTTCAGAAGCAAAGACAAGAAAGATCCGCCAGAGGAAAGCCGGTCAACTCGAAGCCGACAGCATGGAAGTAGCAAGGCTGAGTTTAGAAGATAAAATTGCCCAGCTAAATCAGGCAATAGATGACGTGCGGCTGCAACTCGGCGACGTAAACGGCAACGCGCCGGCGCCGGGCGGCGAGGGTTCGATCGCCCAAGACTCCTGAATCCATTGAAAATTTTAGATTAGTCTGGCAGATCCATGCGGGCGATCGGTCAACAGTCCCACATTTCTCTCTTCATCTTTCCAGCTAAAAGGGAGAGACAAAAGGAACAAGGAACAACAAAAACGCTCCCCCTCTCCCCATCTAACCCTCTCCCTCCTTTCTCACCCCCCCACTCCCACTCCCCCAGCTATGCTAAACTCACAGTTAAAGTGTCTGTAAACTTTACTCAAACTACAAGCAAAATTTATGAGTTCTTCAATAGGCCTTTTGGCAACCACGCTAGCGACATTTCTGCAAATCTATCTAGTCCTGATGATTTTCCGGGTGCTGTTAAGCTGGTTCCCCAATATCAATTGGTACGACCCCCCGTTTTCGATTTTGAGTCAGTTAACGGACCCTTACCTCAATCTATTCCGATCGATTATCCCCCCCTTGGGAGGGATTGACTTTTCGCCACTGATTGCCTTTTTTGTACTTCAGTTCGGCTCGGAATTCTTGATCGGTCTTTTGACCAGCTTGCAAACATCCTTGTAGTTTGAAAAGCTTAAGTTTTTAAGCATCTAGCCTAAATTGTTTGGCAGACCTAGCTACAGACAACTAAATTTTAGATTTGAGATGTTGACATGAACTCCCCGGTTGAAAAGCTGGGGAGTTAGTTCTACATTAGAAATGAGAAATTGCCAGCCACTCAACAATCTCAAATCTAAAATCTCAAACTGCAGATCGGTTTCACGGGCAGCCAACCCAAAATCTCAAATTAGCAATCTAAAATCTCAAATAGTTTCGTTAGCGGCGAACCACGCCAGTAAAACCTGTAGCTTTAAATTGCTTGAGCTTCAAAGGTGTGCGTTGATTGGCGGCAACCGAAATTCTGAGCTGAAAATCGCTAACTCCGGGAGGAACTTCTTCTATAGAACCCAAGCGAGTCCGGTTTTGCATCACCGGATTGTCGTCGGCATCATAAATGCGGCCGAAAATATCGGCATTGACAACTGGTTTGCCGGTGCTATTTTCAGCTTTCCCAGTAATCAAAAAGCAGTTAGCTTCCATAGAACTGCCGCTGGTGACTGTTCCTTCTCCCATTTCTGCGGGACATTCGCGATAAGAAAGGTCGGAAAGTTTAATCTGCGTCAGAGCCCAAGCAGGTGGAGTGAATACCAAACTAAAAATTCCGATTAGGCAAGTAGCAAAAAAAAGGCTGATAGCTCGAAATTTCATAAATGGCGGGGGAAGTATATTTTAATTCTCAGCTTAGCGCGAATTCAGCCTCAAATTCCTACTTATAGGAATTCTGAAAACTACAGCTACTTACTTTTTTAAGAAATGGCATTAGTCTAGACCTAAATGCTGTCGCAAGGCTTGGCGCATCACATCGACTGGGACGGATTCTTTGTTGAGCCAAATTTTTAAGGCGGCTGCTCCTTGTTGAACTAGCATTTCGAGTCCGTCAATAGCTCGCGCTCCGCGAAGCTGTGCATCTTTGAGAAACTGGGTAGGATTCGGGGTGTAAATTAAATCATAGACGATCGCACCTGCTGAAATTCGATCAATCTCACCAGCCGCAACCGGCGACTTTTCCCCCTGCGGATACATCCCCACAGGCGTCGTGTTCACCAGCAAATCTGCCTGCGAAATTAACCTTGACAAATTATTCCAAGTATGGATCTGCAAATTCTGCACGGGCATCGGAGAATTGACCCAACTCTGCTGAAATTCCCCTAAATTTTGTTCGTTGCGGCCGACAACGTGAATCTCTGCACATCCCAATTGAGCGCATCCAGCCACAACAGCTCTCGCCGCCCCGCCATTCCCCAAAATTACCGCTACTTTCTGACTCCAATCGGAACCCCCCCTAGCCCCCCCTTGGTAAGGGGGGGGACAGGATTCAACAGCCCCTGTTTCGTAAGGAGCCGAATCAGATTCGACAGCCGTATTGCCCCTTTCTAAAGGAGAGGTCGCGTCTTTAGCCCCCCCTTGGTAAGGGCGAGTTGGGGGGGTTTGCAGCGGCGCGAGAAAGCCTTCAACGTCAGTATTTGTGCCGCACCAACCTTTATCAGTCAGGTATACGGTATTGACTGCGCCGATCGCTCGGGCGATCGGGGAAACTTCCGACAACAGCGGTAAGATTGCTTGTTTGTGCGGAATCGTTATGCTAAATCCCTGAACGCCGATCGCCGCAAATCCTGCAAGAGCAGCTTTTAAATCCCCTGGTTTTACCAGAAACGGCAGGTAAACAAAATCGACTCCCAAGTGGGAAATAGCAGCATTGTGCATCGCCGGCGACAGAGAATGTTCGACGGGATGACCAATTACTCCCAACAGTTTAGTAGTGCCTTTAATCATTGTTGTTAGTTGACTGTTGACTGTTGACTGTTAACGGTTGACTGTTGAGTTTTGTTAGTTTTCGTACCAGAACCTGCTACAGTTGGGCCCTTATTCTTTAGTCGGCTAAGAGTGAACTTCGTTGGTTCAGAAGCGATTTTCCTCGCCGAGTGACTGTAAACCGTCAACTGTTAACTGTCAACTCTCAACTCTCAACTGTTTCCCGAAACTCTTTGGCGTCAGCCAAAATCGGATTGACATCAAACCAGTAATCCTCGCCGTAACGGTATTCAAAAACCCAGAGACTCCGCAGCAAGATTTGGTATTTAGTTTCCCCACTCACAGTTTTGGTAGCGGATACTTGGCGCAGCAATTTCCACTCATCGGGTTCGATCGCCAATGTAAGCTGGTGGCGGCGCTGGACGATCACATTTTCCAAAGTTTCCCGCGACAGAGGAGGGTCTTGTTTCTGCAGACAGCTATACAGCAGTTGCAGCAAATTGCGGACATGACCCCCGCTGACTCGACACAGGCGATCGAGAGTTTCCGCAGAGTCGAAAACTTTGCCAACCAAAGCATAGCGCTGTGAAGGATGCACCGTCGGAAAAGCCCGCGCCAGAACCATCTGCCGCAGCAATTCCACACCCTCAGAGCACTCAGAACCGTCGCTCAACTGCACCGGCACCATCGGCAAAACCTTCGGATCTACCCCAAATCGATTGGTCAACTGGCCCAAATCGTTAGAGAAAATCAGCACCAAAGGAATTGTATACACGACGTGGCAATTTAGTCTGGCCAACTGTTCGCCGCGATCGACAAACAAGTATTCCGGCTGAAGCCGCCCCGTCGGTTTCGCGCACAGGTGTATGCGATCGAGATTGTCGATAATTACTACAAGTCCTTGTTTCCCTTGGCGTTTCAGTTCTTTATTAGCCGGTTCCAGCAACTCCTTATTCAGTGCATCTAAAATTACGTTAGTTCGCGGCTCCAAATATTGCCTCAACTCCGATCGCAGATTCGGAGCATCTTTCGCCTTAGCAGTAATTTTGCCAATTCCCAACGCCAGAGAAAATTCTCCCTCCGTGCTGGCATTTATTTCCCCAAAACCAGGGATATTAGCTTCAGCGCTCAAGTCTATTTGAGTTTGAAAAACATCAGCAACCCCTTTAAGCAAAGCTTTAAAACCCGTAGGTTGCAGCTTGATTTTCATTTTCTCAATGCTTTCGCTCACCTGACGAGCAACGCTCAACAAAATGTCAGTGATATCGACATCTGCCATGTCTAAGTCTTTACTCGACTCAAAGTAAACAACATGAAATCCTTGTTGCTGCAATTGAGCTTGCAGCCGCAGCAATTCTGTTGATTTACCAGAGCCGATGTGACCGGTGAATAATTGACAGGTAGGTGCATCGGGGGACAGACGGCTGATGGTGCGCTCCAATTGTTCGACGATTGTGCCGCCCCGCACTGATGAGAAATCGATATAGTATTGTCGGTCTTCTTGATTTGCTACTGCCAGGGTGTAGCTGGGATTGCAGGCTCTATAAAATTTCTGTAAATTTAGTTCCATACCCTGTTCGCTCAAAACTACATTATGCCCTAATAGCTTATTCGTTTCGCTACTTTACTAATCCGAACAAGTTCGCAACTTATTCGGATGTTTGAGGGGGTTCTCAATATCTTGATTCCCCCCTTAACCAGCACTCCCAAATTATACGTAATTTTTGCGTACAGGGAATGAATGTAATTCACTAATACCCCCCTAAACAAGTAATTTATCCTCGTACAGCGAGCGCGAATTCATTGACATCACAGACGAAAAATTGGCAGTAATGTTCTCGAATAAAACTGGCTATTGGAGTACGGTTAACCGAATAAAAAAAAACAGGTAGTAATTAGGTATCCAGAAACCAGGTTTTTTTTATAATACCTTCGCCCTTTTTACAGCACGTTGGGCCCTTGTGAAGCGAAACCAACAACTGATTTTAGATTTTAGATTTTAGATGGGAGCAAAAATCTAAAATCTAAAATCTAAAATCTAAAATTTAAAATTGATGGCGTTGGGTACGAGTGCCTCAACCCAACCTACTTTCTTAGAGCATTGTGACTTAGACGCGAAGGTGTTGTTTAAGAAACCGGGTTTCTCGGTGTGATATTTTTTTGGGCACTACTTATTTTTGAGCAATTCTACCATTTTGTGACCGACACCTGCTGCAGAAGCGGGATTTTGGCCTGTGACGAGCCTCTCGCTCGCGACAACATGAGCCTGAAAATTAGGAACTTTCGTAAAATTAGCGCCGCGTTCAATTAATTTCGACTCCAGCAAAAACGGCACTATTTCAGTCAGTTCCACAGCGGCTTCCTCTTCATTAGTAAAAGCAGCCACAGTCTTATTTGCAATCAGGTGCTCACCATCCGACAACTTAAGATTAACTAACGCCGCTGGCCCGTGACAGACAGCACCCACAATGCCACCTGCTTCGTAAATAGCAGCAGCAATCGCAGCAAGTTCCTGGTTATCGGCAAAATCCCACATTGTACCGTGTCCCCCAGCGTAGAAAATAGCGCCATATTCTGCGGGGTCAATTTGTGCAGGATTGAGAGTATTTTCCACTCGCGCCACCTGTTGCAAATCCTCTAAAAAAGCCTTATTTAGCGGATCTTCTAAATCAACCCCAACCATTGGAGCTTTACCGCCTTTGGGGCTGACAAAATCTACCGTTAATCCGGCCTGAGTAAATGCGTCCAAGGGATGCGTCAGCTCTGGGAGATAAAAACCAGTTTCTTTACCAGTGTCGCCCAATGTACCGTGGCTGGTTAAAACAATCAGAACTTTTTGGCTAGTCATCGTCTATTCCTCTTACTATCAGGTGTGTTTGTGCCTGTTGTTCTGATCCTAGGTGGAATTTATCTAAAATACAAATTATAAAATTTTAGAGCTGGTATAAATCTATTTATGATTAACTTTGAATGGTATCGCAGCTTTATCGAAGTTTACCGCGGGGGAACCGTATCGGGGGCCGCCCAAGTTCTCCTCCTCACGCAACCGGCTGTTAGCCAACACGTCGCAGCCCTAGAGTCAGCTTTGGGAAATCCCTTGTTTCAAAGGACTCCGAGGCGGATGGTTCCCACGGAAGCGGGACAAAGACTTTATACTCAAATTGCTGGTGCGATCGAGAAACTCGAATCAATTCCCCACAAAAACTCAACATCCCAAACTCCGCAAACAATCAGAATCGGTACGCCCCAAGAATTTTTCACAGAACGAATTCTCGATCGACTACCGCAGGACGATCGCACTTTTTACACCGTGCAATTTGGGTTAACACCAGAGTTAATCCAACAACTCAAAGCAGGAAAGCTAGACATTGTAATTGCCACTCAAAAAATCACTTTATCCGATATTGAATGTCAACTGCTATTCGAGGAAAATTTCTGGCTTATTGGGCCGCCAAATATTGCAAATCCTATTGCTGAAGGAACCAGCCAAGCTGATCTGAATCCACTCGATCAATGGCTTATAACCCAACCTTGGATTGCTTACAGCGAAGAATTGCCGATCGCCCGCCGCTTTTGGCGAGTTGTATTTGGCACAAGAATTGACGTTCATCCGAAACTTATCGTGCCCGATTTAAGAGCAATTAGACAAGCGGTTGTCTTGGGATTTGGCTTTAGCGTTCTTCCCGACTACTTGTGTGCAGATTGGGTGAAAGAAAATCGCTTGACACTTGTTCTCAAACCTGCACAGGCTGTTACCAATCGCATCTGGCTGGCTTTCCGAAAATCTGAAAGACAGTTGCCAAAAATCAAACGGATGTTATAATTTTACCAATTTCAATAATTCTATCAACGCGAGGCATAGCCTCTGGATCTGCGTTACCAGGCACTGCTGGCGAACGAGAATTAAGACTTTATAGCGGTTCTCATTAGGATGACGTACAGGCTCAGAATGCCGAAAAGAAGAAGCTCCTCGTTTGGGGTGTACTGCATCCAATTGCAAACCGCTATCTGAATGTGCCAGTTTTGTAGAAATCCTCGAAGTCAGCCAAGTTGTGGGCGTAGAATTTGAAACGGCTATTATCCGGGTAGATGTTGAAGAAATAGAAGCTGTTAAAAAAAAATAGAAGCTGGCGAAACTAAAAAATAGATGGCGCAACTAAAGCCTCATAAATGTTAGTGGATTCTCCTAAAATTTGACAAGTGAATAGACATACATTCCCATTAGAAAAATGTGTTTGCATAAAGCTGATTAACGTGCTTTCCACCCTACAAGTCCCTACATAAAAAAAACGTCAACTGGCTGAAAAAACAGAGCAACGAACAGCCAGGTTCGCCGAGCCGTTACGAGCCACTGGGATTGACATTGAACAACTATGAAAAAACCTTAATGAGAAGTTAAACCAACCTTATCTTGGTCTTGATGGATGTTTAGTATGCTTTTTTTAAATTCACCGGAAAAGCTGATGCAACTATCACGACGAAAGTTTTTTACCTTGGCAGGAGCGAGCGCTGCTGGCACTTTGATGATTTCTCCTCTAGAAGCGCTTTATGCCAGAAAAGCCAATGGTCAATCAGTATTTGGGGGAGGGTATGGACCACTCGTACCCGATCCGAATGGATTGTTAGATTTACCCCGTGGGTTTCAGTATCGGGCTTTTTCACGAACCGGCGAAATGATGAGCGATGGTTCCCCTGTTCCCGGTGGTCACGATGGCATGGCGGCTTTCCCAGGTCCCCAAAATACGGTGATTCTGGTTCGCAATCACGAACTGAGTCCGAATTCTACAACACAAGTTGTGGGTCCAAATCCTTACGATCCTCTTTGCAAAGGGGGGACAACAACACTACAGGTAGGACCCAATCGTCAGCTCGTCAACCACTACGCTTCGCTTAGCGGTACTTATCGAAATTGTGCGGGCGGGCCGACTCCCTGGGGTTCTTGGATTACTTGCGAGGAGAATACCTCGACTCTGGCGACTAATAGACCTGACAATCCGACCAATGTGTCGAAATCTCACGGCTACAACTTTGAAGTTCCGGCTCAGACAAAGGTTCCTGTGAATCCCGTACCTTTAGTTGCGATGGGACGGTTTAACCATGAAGCGGTGGCGATCGACCCCACAACTGGAATTGTCTACGAGACTGAAGACCGAGCAGATAGCCTCTTCTATCGCTTTATCCCATCTCAACGGAACATTTTAAGGGCAGGGGGCACTCTGCAAGCGCTGAAGATTAAGAATATGGCTCAGGCAAAGACTTTTGCAGGGTTTCCCAAGCGCCAACCGATGCCGGTGGAATGGGTGACAATTGACAATCCTGACCCTGCTACGGATACGGTACGGGTCGAAGGTTTCGGTAAAGGTGCTGCCCAGTTTGCTCGTGGGGAAGGCATCTGGTACGGCAATCGTGAAGTTTATTTCTGTTGTACGAACGGTGGCTCTGTTGATGCCAATGGCAGACCTAACGGATTTGGTCAGGTTTGGCGGTATCTTCCCGATCGAGATATGATCGAACTTTTTGTTGAGGCTAAATCGGCTGACGAACTCGATGGGCCTGACAACATTGTTGTGGCACCTCATGGTGATCTGATTATTTGCGAAGATGGCAATGATGAGCAGTTCGTGGTGGGCGTAACTCCCAACGGGGAACTGTATCATCTGGCCAAAAATGCTATCAACGATCGGGAGTTTGCGGGAGCCTGCTTCTCGCCCGATGGTCAAACTTTGTTCGTTAATATCCAAACCCCAGGCATCACGTTTGCCATTTGGGGCCCTTGGAAGTCTCAACGAGGAGCATAACATTACTGCCTTATAGTGCGAGCATTTTATTTGCCTGTAAAACGCTTAATGTTCGCACTATGCAGAATATGACGAATCACGCCGGATTGTGGCAATATCCGGTGTTGGTTCTCTAGAAAATTATGAAAGTTTAACGGTTTGTGGGAGTTTGAAGAGTTGTGCAATACGTCCGCCAGTCGAAACGAGTGTTTTATTCTCTGGTAATGGTGTCGATCGCCTTTGGCGCTGATTTATCTCAATCTAGTGATTCAGTCGCTCAAATACCCGTTGATTACGTTTGCTATATACAGACGAGTGATGGTCGAACGATCGACTTAGGTAAGCTTTGTGGAAGTAGTGGCAGAGGCCGCCCGATCGCTTTACAGCCAAATGACCAGGACTTTCTTAATAGTTACCAACGATCGTTGAGCAAACGGCTCAATTCAGCCTCATCTGATGCCGTGTCTCGCGTTCAGCGAAATCCCCAAGCCGCTATCGAACGTGCGCGCGGGATATGTAATGCGCTCAGTGCGGGAATGTCGATCGACTTGCTGCAACCTCAAGGCAATGCTGAAGTTGATGCACTTAACGCTCTGGCTCCTAAATATTACTGCCCTGAGTTTGACGACTGAGCAAGGAAGTCTCTGTGGAGCGATCGCCTCTGCCATTACAGGCGCTTCAGAAGTAGGAGCGGCGGCTCGGATTGCCTCTGTGAGCTGCGGGGGGTTACTGTGGCGATTCGGGTGAAAGAAAATCGCTTGACACTTGTCCTCAAACCTGCATAGGCTGTTAACAATTGTATGTGGCTGGCTTTTCGGAAATCTGAAAGACAGTTGCCAAAAATCAAACGGATCTTATAATTTTGCCACTTTCAATAATTCTAAATCGCCCGATCGCCAATAATCTCCAGCAGCCGCGAGGATTCGCTGCGAATTTCAGATCCTTCCTTTAAAAGTAGAGAATCAATTACTTCTCGATCCAATAAATCAACATAATTATCATCGAGTTGGCAGAGTTCAATAACCGCCAGCAAACCAGCCAGTCGCTCCTCATCGGAAGTACCTACAACCATTCTATTAATAGAAGTCAGTAAAACGCGCTCTGGCGGTGAAATAGTTTCTACAAGTTCTGCCGCTGTCTGCCGCACGATCGAATGCTTGTCTCCCAGACATACAAACATCCACTCTAATAATACTTCGTCGCCGTACCCAAATTCCTGATGTCGTAGCTTCCCTAATACTTCCAGGGCGATCGCCCTTACATCCCATTCCTTGTCAGCAAGCAAGCAACCCAGTAGAGGAGCAACAACGGGATTATCTATCTCTCCCAATTTTACAGTAGCATTGTATCTAACATCATTGCGTTCTGAGAGTGTATCAGCAGCAGCCTTTGCTACTTCCGAAGGCCATCTAAAAACATTTCGGATAGAATCTCCCAAGATTAAATCATCACCCCAGAAACTATTTTGAAAATTAGGCTGATGTTCTTCCGATAGAAAGTTTATGTGAGAACTTACTACTGATACACTTCCTGCGATCGTATTGCTAAAATCCGTTGGGCGATCTCCTTCATCAGAAAAACAGCCAATAAATTTTGTTTCATGTAAAGTTGCTCCTTGAAAAGATGTTCCATTCAAGCGACAACCAAAAAACTCACATCCCGATAAATCTAGTTTATCAAAGATACAACCTCTTAAATCGCAACAGATTAGAGAGTCATTCGGCTCGATCGCAAATGGATGCTGCTTGCTTTGCCAATCCATTCCTAAATAACGACTGCGCTTGCTGTCTAACTTAAGCATTACTTTATTTCCCCAATTGTTCTTTCCAAGGTTTTGCCCATCTGGGAATCTCCGGTTCATCGCTGTTGCGGTAGTCTTCAGCCCATTTTAGCGCCTCTTCCATCTTGACAATTTCCTGCTCAATTTTTTGCTGTGCCTCAGAGGACAACTTTGCTAAATGCCTCCGCAGTCCCTTAATGTACTGCTGGCACTTTCCAGCGTGGAGGGTGCTATCTTTTAGCGACTGCGGTGGATTTCCTACGCCTCCTTCAAATTGTTCCTTCATTACCATGAAAGCACAACTTCCATCACCGTACTCTGCTCCCTCCCTGTAAAGGTCATTCATCACTTCCTGAGCTTTATCTACTGCTAGAGCTTCGGCACGCGGTAGCCAAGTCTCTCGATTTTGAATTAATTGAGCCTCTGAGGTTGTAGGGGGAGTCCTGAGTTTTTTCAGTGGATTTGATTGCTCGTTATTGCCCTTTGGATTCATCTGTTACTGGATTCCCAATTCCCGATCGCCCTCTACCAAAAATCCCCCGCTACAGCGTTACCATAGCGAGGGATTTTTGTCAACCTACCAACTCAATTTTCTTGCAGTTTGTTGTTAGCTTCTGTCAGTAGCAGCTACTGGCTCAAAGCTTGGAACCACCAACTCATCATTCTGCTTGGTGAGTTGATTGTACAGCCTTTCGGTATTCGGGAAATTCGCAGCAGGCAGAGTCGGAAAGCGACGGTAAGGAACAGTATCCTCGCCAAACGCCTCGGCATATTCAACGCTGTTCAACATCGCGTTGATAAAGCCCTTAATCCCTTTACTTGCCAAGATTTGGTTGTACGTCCGAATCTCCGCTTGATTGCGGGGAGCGCGGCCCAAGAAGTGCTTGGTTCCCAACTCAATCACCTTAGTATTGGGATAAGGTGCGTAGAACTGTTTGATGTACAGCGACGAGGAACCCAAAGCCTCAATGAACTCCTTGAGATTGATTTCATTGTTGCCCAGTTTGCTTTCCAGCGCCGTGAATTCATTCTTCACAACATACGGGTTGATGTCGCGCTCAAAAATTTGACGGTAAGCAGCTTGAATTAAAGTTTTCAAAGCTACTTTGTCCGAAGTAGTCGTCAGCTTGAACACCTTAGTTTGTTCGCGCCGCTTGCTGACACCTTGAGCGAGGCTATTTTGTAACTCGAATTCGCCCCGATCGAGCGCAGTGCCGAGTTCGATAAACCGAGGAGTTTCTGGCGTCTGAGCTTGGACATTTTGCTCAGCGACGGAACCCGAGCGCATCGTCCGCATCGACAAACCACCGGGAGTCACATAGCGCTCGTAGGGCACTGTATCTTCCCCAAAAGCTTCGTTGTACTCCGTGCTGTCCAGGATGCTATCGACCAGCGCGTAGAAACCCTTCTTGGCGCAAATGTCAAAGTAAGCGTTCATTTCCTGGCGGCCATAGGTAGGGCGTCCCAGGAGTCGGCGGTGAATGTACTCGATCGCCTTACAAACGTAAAGCTTGCTCCAGTACATATTGCGGAACACGTCAGACTTCGCCAACATCCGAATAAACTCGCGCATCGGAATCTCGCCGTTTTCCAGCTTAATTTCCGCTACCTTTTGGCGCTGGCCGTCGAACACATCGCGACCAAACACTTGCAGGTAAGCAGCCCGAATCACCGCTTGGGTGGAACTTTCGGTAAATTTGACACTGGAAGCATTGCTGTAGCTGCTAGAGACACCGCGGGCAGTTTTCTTGGAAGCAACATAGTTGCTCGGTAACTGGTCTAATTTAAAGACCTTGGGACCCAGAGAACCAGGAGCAGCACCGCGAGCCGCCGGATTGCTCAACTGATTGTCAATACCTGCACCTTGACGGATCAGGATGCGGCGGGTGTCCTTGCCGAAGGGAGCCGGACGGCTCTTGGGGTTGCGAGTTTCTTTCGGGAAAATCGCGCCAAACTGAATTTCTAACGGATCATTGCCAACACCGTAAACGTGCTGGTCTGGCAGAGGCTGGTTGTAGCCAGCAAACAAGGTGATGAACTGAGGAACCTTGCGGAACGGAGCGCTGAAATTGAACAAATCAATTTGCGGGCCCCAGTTGCGACATTCCTGAGCTTCTTGGCCCAAACCGCGCAGGTAAGGCACTGTTTCTTCGCCGAAGTAATCGGAATACTCCTGGGAATAAACCATCGCGTCTACGAGGGCTGGCAGGCCGCCTTTGCTGACGATCGCAAAATACTTGCTAAATTCCTCCCGCGAGCTCAAACCGCGACCTAGGAAGTGACGAGCGGCTAATTCTACAGCACGGCTGTTGACAAACGGCTCGTAGAATTGCTGACGGTAAAGAGGAGATTTGCCAAGACGACGAATAAACTCTTTCATCGAGATTTCGCCATTTTTGACCTTGGATTCCAGGTCAGAAATGCTTTGGCTGTATGCGCGGGTAATATCGCGCTCGAATACTTGGCGGTAAGCTGCTTTGATTACTTCGAGCTTTTCGGCCGACGACAGACCGGTTTTCATGACGAATTTCGACCGTCGCTCGGCTGCGTTGAAGTAGATTTGGGGCAGTTGCAGCCCTTGCTGGTCGTTGCTTTCGCGCTGCCGCACCTTGTCTGAAGGTGTGGGAGCTTTGAATTCGGTAATTGCTACGTCGAAATACTGTCCGACGATCGCACTTGCCTCTGCATTGTTTCTGAAATAGCCCAAGGATGCTGCCTTCATTTCCTGCATTGCCACAATTGTGGCCGCCGAAGAGCAAGCATTTTCGATGATTTCCCGCAATCCGCGCACGTTCACCGAAATAATATTCGGGTCGCCAGCGACAATTGCGTAGGTGATGTAGCGCAAAAACCAGCTCAAATCCCGCAGAGATTTGGTCATGTTGCCCGGGCCGTAGCGCGAGACATTGATCGGCTGAAATCCTGCGGGGATTGGGCCGCTGTAGCCGCCACCGTTGCCAGAAAATAGATTTCCTAGCCCCAAGAAACCACCGCCGCCACCGCCGTTGCCACCGCCTGCGCGGCTTTCTACGTAGGTGACATTTCCTAGTTTCATGCCTTCAGAGACATTCGCCGTACCGCCGCGAGCCGCGCCTGCTACAGCCATCGCAGGTTCTTGTGGTCTTTCCAAAAATGCCAGCGGGGAACCGCCGGTAAAAATCCGGTTGGCTGCGCGGGATACTATCAGTTCCGAGTTTTGGGTCAGCGTCGCAGAGATATCGATCCGAAGAGCCCCGGAACTGAAATAACTTGCTAGTTCGCTGAGTTCGCCCCGCTGTAGAAAGCGGTCTTGCTGTTCTGCTTGCGAAATTGTTGCGACCGGTACAGTTTGATATAGTTGCGGACGCGCAACCGAGCTTCCACCACTTGCCTTTACAGTCATTAGACTCCTTAGCTCCCTATCCAAATAGTTGCAGCATTTAACCAGACTAACCTTGCCTTCTGATGCAGGTCAAAGTAGGTATTTTTGCTTTGTTTACTTTTTGCCTTTACCTGTCACGAGGTTCGGGCGCGCTTACTTTCTTAGATTAAAATGTTTTGGTTTCATCTTTCTGCCTGCCGGGAAATGTCCGATCCGAAGGCAGGCACGGGGTACTCCCTCCGCTGCGATCCGCCGGTATACCCGTGGAAAAAAAGACTCGGCAGGAGAGTTGCCTTTGGGCGATTGCAGCAAGTGCCGTCAATTAAGGGAAAAGAAAATCAAAAATTTCTTCTGCCTTTTTCTCTTGCCTTTAACTTTCTGCTTAAAGACGCCTCCGCTTTACCCGACAGTTCAGCGGTGGGTTATTGACAGTCCTCGTTTGTGAAAAAGCCTGCCGAGATTTATTGTATAGATTTAAGAGAGCGTATATGAGAAAAAATGATAAGTTTTATTACGCAGAAGCTGTCAGGGCTTGGCTACCAGGGGTTAGTCGATCGCCCGATCGCTCTCTCTTAGGCTTCCCAACTTGGCGAGACGCCACTTTGGTTGCCAGTAACGCAGCAATAGAAGTGCATCGCGTCGCGCTGTTCGTCCGTAGCTACTGACAACCAATCTCAAAACCCACGCACTATTACCTCACCTATGGATACTACGCCTGATATCAGTGCTGCCGTGCGGCGGCTTTACGATACTTTCCCTTTCCCGCCCGATCCTTTGTCAGATGAACCGCCCCCTGGGTACAACTGGCGCTGGAGTTGGCCTGATGCTTACAATTTTTGCACTGGCCAAAAGCCGCCAAAACTCGATATTCGGATTTTAGATGCTGGCTGCGGCACTGGTTCGAGCACCGATTATCTGATTCACCTCAATCCTGAAGCTTCGGTAACGGCGATCGACCTGAGTGCGGGTGCTTTGAAGGTAGCACAAGAACGCTGTCGGCGATCGGGGGCCCGCGAAGCTGATTTTCGCCACCTCAGCCTGTACGATGCCGCCGAGTTAGAGGGCGAGTTTGATTTGATCAACTGCGTGGGCGTGTTGCACCACTTACCCGATCCGATCCGGGGCATTCAAGCGCTGGCGGCGAAGTTGGCCGAGGGCGGTTTGATGCACATTTTTGTGTATGCTGAGCTCGGACGCTGGGAAATTCAACTCATGCAAAGGGCGATCGCCCTTCTCCAAGGCCCGAAAAAAGGTGACTATCCCGATGGTGTGAAACTCGGTCGTCAAATCTTTGCTTCTTTACCAGAAAACAACCGTCTTATCAAGTACGAAAAACAGCGTTGGGCAGGAGAAAATCAGCGAGACGAATGTTTTGCTGATATGTACGTTCACCCGCAGGAAATTGACTACAATATTGAGACTTTGTTCGAGTTAATTGACGCTTCGGGATTGGAATTTATCGGTTTCTCAAATCCGGGATATTGGCAGTTAGAAAGACTTTTGGGGAAAGCGCCGGAATTGATAGAAAGAGCTCAGGGTTTGACGGAACGAGAGCTTTATCGATTAATTGAATTGTTGGATACCGAAATCACTCATTACGAGTTTTTCTTGGGCAAAAAGCCTGTTAATAAGATTGATTGGTCGGACGATAAGGCACTTTTGGCGGCAATTCCAGAGTTGAGTGGTTGTATGCACGGTTGGCCTAGTCAACAAGTGTTTGATTGCAATTACCAATTGGTCAATTTGTCAAGTGCGGAATTTGAGTTTTTGCAAGGTTGCAATACCAGAACTGTGGGAGAGATTTTGGCGGATGTGGAGATGGGATTGGATGAAGTGCGATCGATCTTATCAAAACAGCTAATTTTGCTCACACCCGGTAAAATCTAAGGGCGGGCAAGATGCTTAACTCCTACTCCCCACAATCAAATTAGCCTTTTGTGGAACAGGCATCTTGCCTGTTCTTTGCTCGGAGTATAATTTATGTTAAATTCCCAATTAATCAAGGTTTTACAGTTGGAGGATTAACAGCCGTAATTTGTGAATAACGAGCGAAATCAGCAATGTTAAAAGTTAGGATATGGGTTAAACCATGAACTAGCATAGCAGCAACTAGCCGCGCATCATGAACGTTAACACCTATAACCTTATACGTTATCACCAGTCGCTCCCATTCTTGATAAATTGCTTCGGTATCCAACAACAGAGGAAAAAGCTGTTTTAAGCGATTAATTTCTGCCTCTGCTTCTGTTGCAGTACGCCCTCATCCATTTCTCTGGATCGGGCGCGTGCAAACGTTCCAAAACTCGATCAAATTTTGGGGTACGATATAAAGTTGTTCCCCGCGATCGCGCAGAGTAATCACGGCATTAACGGCATCAGGATTCATTGGGTGTGCTGTATCGATGCTACGCAGCAGTATGTTAGTATCTACGAGAAACGGCATTTAACCTCTGTCTCCATAAATGCTCTCTCTGCTAATAGCTTCATCTGAAAGAGTGGGGAGATTTAGGGTACGATGACTGTCAACCCATTCTTGAAATGCTATTGACCATTCTGTTGGGGTAGCTGTTTCATAAAATGGAGGTTGTTGAGGTTCAATTAGCTGTTTGAGCATCGCATCTAGTAATGGTTTAATCTGATCCGCCGTGCGGTTGGTGATTTTTCCCAAAACTTGAGTAATCGTCTGTATCTCTTGTTCGTGAGATTGCTGAAGATTGTGCAGCATAATTATCCTTGAGTGCAAGTTTTTGGGCTGATGATAACAAAATCGATCGCACTTTTTAAATTGATTTGAATATTATAACTGTAGCGCAAAGCCTAGGAAGTAGGCGATTGCTCGTTCCCAGGCTCTAGCCTGGGAACCAGTTAATCCTGGAT
Source organism: Microcoleus sp. S13_C5 (assembly GCF_036700845.1). Classification (NCBI taxonomy): domain Bacteria; kingdom Bacillati; phylum Cyanobacteriota; class Cyanophyceae; order Oscillatoriales; family Microcoleaceae; genus Microcoleus; species Microcoleus sp. S13_C5. The sequence continues at coordinate 21,528 of NZ_JAUBPR010000004.1, read as the reverse complement.
GCACGTACTAGGATTTTCTGTTATTGCGAAGGTAGTGAAGCAATCTCAAAGCTGACGCACCTTTCCCAAATCCCAAATCCCAAATGGATTGACACAGGCCCCCGTCTGCGGCTACGCTTTGAAGTTAGAGGTTGCTTTGCTTGTAGAGGAAGTAACCCGCGTCGCCCAAAAATCTAGTTGCACTGCCCAAAGCTGTTGGTAGCAGCAATGGACAGCTCACCGCCAAACTGGTATCAGCAGTCTGGAGGCTAACGGAGTATGATAACACTCTCTGTAGCCGCCCTGCTATGCGTTGAAAAGCGGGGCGGCTGGGTTTTTGGGTTTTTCTAGAAAACCCAAAACCAGGAGAACATAATTATGTCACAGGAATTCTTGCCTGACGACAACAAATTTGCACGGCCAAATGACGACTCAGCAGCAGAATCGGAACAGGATGTGGTTTGTGTAACGGTGACAGGTTCGCCCAAGGGTGTCAGGGAAACCATACTCACTTTGTACCGTCTGGGATTTGCCGAAGTCGGCGATTGGAGTCCCGTACAGCGTGCAGCCAATCCGAACCAAGTCATGAGTGTGCTGATTCGCCGTCGGAAGCGCAAAGCGTAGGTGTTTGCTCGTTCCCAGGCTAAGGCCTGGGAACACATTCCATGAGCATCTGCCTCCTGTTTTTGTTTTTATCCGTTAGCGAGGCAGAGCCTCTGGATCTCGGTGTCCAGGCTAGAGCCTGGGAACCAGTTAAGAAGACCAACAAAAAAAGCTATAGGTTGCGATTAATTCTTTGAATCGGTCGGACGTAATTTGTATTAGCTCTAACCCAGCAGCGAAATCGACTGAATGAAGTACCAACCCATAGCCAAGGTTTTCCCCGTCGGTCAAGAGAAATTCCAACAGTATCAAATCTTTCTCCAGGTGGCATAACTCTATCAACGGGCAACTCAAGCATATCCAGTCGGTTACTCGGACCAGTCCTATCTTGACAGCGAACATTCAAACCTTCTGGATCTACGGCTTCCCACACCCAAGGCATGACTACACTATTTCCGTTGACAATGCGGTAGTCTCCATTTTTGTCAGCCTCTGGATATGTGTTGGGATTTTGAACTTGGAGCAACGGAGTAGCGACACTCCCACCAGAAAAAGAAGGAAAGAAAACTCCGGCAGTAGAGATTAGACCAATCAAAAGATTTTTAAACATAAGAACGATATACCTCACCTGACCCAAAAACCCTATACACCTGAAGGTTTAACGTAAAAAAGCTAGACCCGCAACCGCTCCAACCTTACCAACACTCCCACCGCTCCGACCGTGCCAGCGAAACGATCGCCAAACTTGCCAACCCTGCCAGCCGTAGCAGTGTGACAGTCCGAACACATTCCAGGACGCTCTGCCTCCTGTTTTTATTTTTATCCGTTAGCGAGGCAGAGCCTCTGGATCTCGGTTCCCAGGCCAAGAGCCTGGGAACCAGTTAAGAAGATCAACAAATATCAGGCACGTTACTTTACTAAATCAGGAAAGAGTGATTTCCTGATTTAGAGCGTCAAACATCTAGAACTGTGTGTATGTACAAGTGATGGAAGGATATCGAAAACTTTACTTTACTAAGTTTAATTAAAGATCGTTATAAGCCTCATCATTCCAATATTCATCTTCTAAACTGAATGAACTTTCGTTTGTCACGTGACCTAACAAAAATCCATCAACATGGCTTAAACGACCTCTCCAAAAACCCCAATCGGTTGTTCTAGTTCTAGAATTGCCAAATTGAATCTCCGCACTTGATAAATAGATAAATTCTTGATTTCTCAGTTTTCTTCCTTCTCTAAAGGAATCTAAAAATTTAACTCTACTTTCATCTGTAGGATAAATACTAATAGCCTTCTTGATATGTTTTCTTATGTTTACAAAATACCAATTTTCATTACTCAACCACCCTTTAACAACTATACCTTGAACAAAAAGAGTGATGGGAATAGTTATGCTATCTTGATACGCTAGTTCTACCAGTTCCATTAAAAACAAATCTGAATCGGATGAGAGGAAACTTTTTTCTTGACCAGTATAAGATGTGTCTAAATCCTTTTTATTTTCAAATTCTACAACGTACTCAATTCTTACTATAAACTTAGCCTTCTCAACCTCATCAACAATTATCCTTTCTTCTTTAAGAATTTTTGATTTATTTTTAACTCTAGCTTCAACAATGTAATCTAGCTCTAAAGATAAAGATGTAATATTACTAATTTTAATTAACTCACCTACTTCTAAACCTAAGTCAAAATCGTACCTAGCGACCTCTGTCAAAGTAAAACTATCTTCAACAGATTGAAATAAAGAATCCTTTCTAAAGGTAGGCATCATTATATGTGAAGTAATCATACAGAACATTCCTAAATTACAGTAAAGTAGTTTAACACAAAACATTTTTAAAGACATCAACTATTTACATCTCGACACTTGATGCAAAAAAGCTAGACTGACACAACCCCGCCACCGCTCCAACACTCCGACAGCGCTAGACCCGCAACATTCCCACCGTGGCAAGGTGCAACCGCTCCGACACTGCCAACACTCCGAGCCGTGTCAGACGTGCTTAGGGTGCAATTGTGGCAGCCGTGCCAGTGCCAGACGTGCAATCGATCCCAAAACCTCACAACAGGGCGTCTATCCTGCAATTTTGGAGCCGTGCCACCCATGTCAGCCGTGGCAAGTGTCGAGCCGATCGCCCCGTGTCGATCGGACAGTGCTACCCAGCTTGTTAATTCAATGAAAATCACTGCGGCCGCCGCTTCCCTCCGATGTGTAAATATTTTAATAACAATAACAATCCTGGAAGGTAAAAAATGACACAAGCCCACAAACAGAAACTTACCTTTGAAGAGTACCTCACCTATGAGGACGACACCGACAACCGCTACGAATTAATTGATGGAGAGTTAGTAACATTGCCACCAGAATCGGGCCCCAACAATTTCATTGCTAACTATCTACTATTCACTCTGGCTAGTAGCGGGTTCATCCCACTGAGGCTGATCAGAACACATATGTGCGAAATCCAAGTTCCGATCCTGCGGGAGGGCGACGCAGCTAACCGCTACCCAGATTTGGTGGTTTTGCGCCCCGAACACATCTTGCTGACAGCAACCAGGCTAACCATCACCCAAACTATGCCACCTCCTCAGTTGGTTGTCGAGGTTGTTAGTCCAGGTAGAGTTGGGCGCGATCGCGATTACATTAGTAAACGAGCTCAATATGCAGCGCGGGGTATCCCTGAATATTGGATTGTTGACCCTCAAGAGGAGATAGTAGCGGTACTACGACTAGAATCAGGTGAGTATGTCGAAGTTGGGGTTTTTCAAGGGGAACAAACACTTGTTTCTCCAACATTTCCGCAGTTGAATTTAACGGCTGGACAAGTTTTGGGAGGAGAGTTTCAGTTGTAGAATGCGCCAAATTGCATAATTTTCACCTAACCTACCTTGGGGCAAATTTCGACTTTGACAGTCATACCTACTTTATTGAGCATTGCAATCAGACTGTCAACGGAAAACTGCCCTATTTTACCTTGAGTTAGAGCTTTGATTCGATCGTTGGACTGTTGGAGATGTTGAGCCGTTTGATCGAGAGTCCAACCGCGCTCTTTAATCTGATGAGTCAGGGCGAGAATTAGTTGCGATCGGATTAGTAAGTTATCCGCTTCTTCAGATGAGAATCCGAGGTCTAGAAAGATATTATCGACTGCTTGGGTAATAGTATTTTCGCTCATTGTTCCGGTTCTCTTGAGTTTAAACGATTTTGTAACAACTCTTGGTAGCGTTTCTGCCCAACTTCGATATTTTTCTTGGCTGTTTTCTGAGTTTTCTTTTGGAAGGCATGGAGCACATAAATAGCTTCTTCAAATCTAGCAATATAGAAAACCCGATAGGCATTTTCTGTCCGAATCCGAATTTCTTCAACGCCTTTACCTACGATCGACATCGGTTTAAAGTCTGGTGGTTGTATGCCCTGCTGGAGAGTCCAAAGTGAAAAACCGGCTTCTTTTCGGGCATCTTCAGGAAGAGATTGGATTTCTTCGCGGGCAGGGCCAACCCACCGAATCGGCTTGATGGTCATCGAGTTTGTTGAGAATCGAATACTGTGACAATTATAGTCAAGTATTGCCTTAAGTATTTTATTTCTTCAGCGATCGATTTCGGGCCGTTCACCCGCCGATTTGAGACATTGTGCGGCTGTAATTTCCTTGAGTAGTTCCCGAATCTCGCTGCTTGAAATTAATCTCCGGTTTAATCTCTAATATGTGCCGCACTCGATCGCGCAATTCGCCTGTAGACACCCCATTCCGTAAAGCAGTTTTTAAGTCAATTTGACCCGTTTCGTTCAGCAGACAAGGCCGAAGCCACCCGTCAGCAGACAAACGCATCCGGTTGCAGCGATCGCAAAAACACTCGGACATTTGGCTGATAAATCCTAAAGTGCCTTTCGCCCCCGGAATTTGAAACACATCCGCCGGCCCATTTCCGCGCACTCCCGACTCGGCTAACCCGTATTTGTCGCTAATTTGTTGTCGCAATTCGGCTGATGCTACCCAACCTTTATCGCCAAATAACTCCCCATTGCCGATCGGCATAAACTCAATAAATCGAACGTGCCAATTCCGGTCAATAGTTAATGCAGCCAAATCTAATATTTCGCTGTCATTCACACCGGGAATTACCACAACATTCAGTTTCAGCGGGTCGAATCCTGCTTGATAAGCTGCTTGAATTCCCTCCCAAACCTGCATCCATCGCGATCGTCCCCGACTACCAATTATCTTATCAAAAGTCTCCGGTTCCAAGGAATCCAAACTAATATTAATCCGGCGCAAACCAGCATTGTAGAGATTTTCCGCCATTCCGGCGAGCAAAAAGCCATTAGTTGTCATTGACAAATCTCGCGTTTGGGGCATTGAGGCGATCGACCTTACCAATTCCACCACCCCAGGCCGCAGCAGCGGTTCCCCTCCAGTCAAGCGAAACTTGGTAAATCCCACGGGTATAAAAACTTCCCGCAGCAGAGTTAGCAATTCCGAGTGAGTTAACAACTGCTGCTGCAATACATAGTCCAACTCGCTACCTTCCGGCATACAGTAGAGACAGCGGAAGTTGCAGCGGTCTATCAAGCTAATCCGAAGGTAGTCTACGGTATCCATGTCAATAGTTTGTAATATTATTTAATTATAAATGCTGACTCGATTTTCTGCAATTATTGATATAGAGCAATAAACCTGCATCAATTTCTTTTCACCTTCCCCCTCCTCTCTTACTCGGCGCCCTCTGCGCCCTCTGCGGTTAATAAAAAAATATCATTCACAACTCAAATAAACTTGCTAAATATATGTTTTTTGAATTTGAAGCTGATTTTGTGGAAGCTTTGCGCTGCATTCCGATGCAAGTACGTCTCAAGTTAGATACTTGCGGCATTAAATTGAAGTTGCAGGATTGGAATCATTTCAACCAAGCAGAACGGCAAAGTCTTGTAGAGTTACCTTGCTTGACACAAGCAGAAATTATTGATTACCGAGAAAAGCTAAATCAAATATTAATTCAACAGACAGGCAAACCGGGAACAGATTTGGCTGTTGATGAAAATCCCCCGTGGATGGATGCTGCAACTGTACCGGAGTCTGTTTCGGCAAAAGCGCAAGAGCTCGGCGTGACAATTTCTTTGGCACAGTGGGCGAGTTTGCAGCCACTACAGCGATTTGCTTTGATTAAGCTTAGTCGATCGAGCCACGAGAATAAAAACTTTCTCCCGGCGCTTCAAGAGTTTAAAGTTATTGAATGAGATCAAGTTTTAATTGACTTTTCTAGGGCGCAGAGGGCGCAGAGTCCGAGAAGGGAGAGTCTGATCATCTATTTGCCCGATCGTCCTCTGTCAATTCTCACTAAGTGAGGTTTAATCAGTGAGAAGCAAGAGAACAATGTGTAACAAAGTGCAGTGTGGCGGTGGGAGAAGTAGGGTGAGGTCGATCGGGCATTTAACGGCTTGAGGTTTCCGACGCGCCAGACACCAAATTCTGAAAATATGATTAATTTTATTTTAAGTATTGTTACCGCAGCGTGGTATGATTTTTCTGAGTTTGCAAAGCACTCGCCTGCTACCTGCATTAGTTTCTGAGCTTCGTGAACACGCAAAACACACCCACCGAACCCGCAGCAGCAAACGAGGATATTCCTCAAGCTGGCACAGTCTCGACAGTCTCGACAGCCTCGTCCGAGACTAGCAATCCCATGCAAGACTTTTATCGCCTCCAACAAGAGTTGTTGGTGTACACCCTTGCTTTTACGGCGATTATTTTTATCTCCGTTTGGATTTTTTACTCGCTCAATATTGCCCTGAATTATTTGCTTGGGGCGGTCACAGGTGTGGTTTACTTAAAGATGTTGGCTAGAGACGTTGAACGAATCGGCAGCCAAAATCAACGCATCAGCAAGACAAGGCTCGGTCTGTTTTTCGCGGTGATGATAGTAGGAACACAGTGGAATCAGCTACAGATTTTACCGATATTTTTGGGATTTCTGACTTACAAAGCTGCGCTGATGGTTTACGTGATCCGAAGTGCATTAGCACTAGATTACAGGTAAGTCAGGTAAGAAGAGCAAAACTCAACTCATCGATTTGTATGGGGAAGCCCGTTGAATGGCAATGCTTGACGTTCTAAACACCTTTAATCGTTTCCCCCTCGCCAAATTGGAAGTTGGCCAGCAGTTGTACTGGCAACTCGGCAATCTGAAAGTTCATGGACAGGTTTTTCTAACCTCGTGGTTTGTAATTGCTGTTTTAGTCGTAGTTTCGATTTTAGGAACCAGCAAAATCCAGCGAATTCCCAGCGGAATGCAAAATTTTATGGAGTATGCGCTGGAATTTATTCGGGACTTGGCTAAAAACCAAATTGGGGAAAAAGAATATCGCCCTTGGGTACCGTTTATTGGTACATTATTTCTGTTCATCTTTGTGTCAAACTGGTCTGGTGCTCTAATTCCTTGGAAGCTGATTAAGCTGCCATCAGGCGAATTGGGAGCTCCTACCGCTGACATCAACACGACGGTAGCATTTGCACTGCTGACTTCTCTAGCATATTTTTATGCAGGTCTCAGCAAAAGCGGCTTGGGGTATTTCGCCCACTATGTTGAACCGGTGCCTTTCATGTTGCCGTTCAAAATCATAGAAGATTTCACTAAGCCTCTGTCCCTAAGTTTCCGTTTGTTTGGCAACATTCTTGCGGACGAATTGGTGGTCGGAGTGCTAGTGTTGCTAGTGCCTTTATTTGTTCCTCTGCCAGTGATGGTTCTGGGACTATTTACCAGTGCAATTCAAGCTTTGATTTTTGCAACCTTAGCCGCAGCCTACATAGGTGAAGCTCTAGAAGGCGGTCACGGCGAAGAACACCACGATTAACTAACGATAAACGGCGAAGAATGAAGGAGGAAAAAGAAAAATTCTGAACTCAAACTTCCTCCCGTTAAATCGGACAATTCTCTAGACTATCTGTTCTCAATTTTGTACTTTAGATAAGGAAAATCATCATGAACCCAACAGTTGCTGCCGCTTCCGTAATTGCCGCCGCTTTGGCAGTAGGTTTAGCTGCAATCGGCCCTGGCATTGGTCAAGGAAATGCAGCAGGTCAGGCTGTAGAAGGGATTGCCCGTCAGCCGGAAGCAGAAGGTAAAATTCGCGGCACCTTGCTGTTGAGTTTGGCGTTCATGGAAGCGCTCACAATTTACGGTTTGGTCGTAGCCCTAGTGCTGCTGTTTGCCAACCCCTTCGCATAATAATTGGAAATTTTAGATTTGAGGTTTTGGCGATTCTAATCCAAAATCTCAAATCTAAAATCGATTAAGCGAATTAGATGGAAGCCGTCAAAAAATCATGATGCACTGGACAGTATTACTAGCAGTTGAAGAAGCGGCTAAGGAAGGGGGACTGTTTGATATAGATGCTACGCTGCCTCTGATGGCGGTGCAGTTTTTAATTCTAGTCGCAGTCTTGAATGTAATTTTTTACAAGCCGCTCAGCAAGTCAATTGACGATCGCGCCGATTACATTCGCAACACTCAAGTCTCCGCCCAAGAACGCTTGGCAAAAGCTCAGCAACTAGCGCAGCAGTACGAGCAAAAACTGGGAGAAACTCGCAAACAGTCTCAATCAGTAATTGCTGCTGCTCAAGCTGATGCCCAAAAAATTGGGGCAGCAAAAGTAGCTGAGGCTCAACAAGAAGCTCAAGTCGCGCGAGAAAAGGCTGGGCAAGAAATAGAGCAGCAAAAGCAAGAAGCAATGCGCTCACTAGAACAACAAGTAGACGCGCTCAGCGGCCAAATTCTCGAAAAGCTATTAGGGCAGTCGCTGGCCAAATAGCGAGACCGAAGAGTTTTAGATTTTTGATGGAATCTCAAATCTAAAATCGCTTCACCCAATCTGCACGCGCAATTATGGAAGAGTATCATGGGGACTGTTTTATTGCTAGCCACAGAAGCTAGCGGCGAAGGTGGTTTCGGTTTAAATTTCGATATTTTAGAAACCAACCTGATTAACCTGGTCATTATTATTGCAGTGCTGTTTTATTTCGGGCGCGGATTTGTAGGTAAAATCCTGACAGAGAGGCGTTCGGCCATCCAAGAGGCGATTCAAGAAGCAGAAAAACGCCAAAAAGATGCAGCAGCAGCTCTAGCAGAGCAACAGCAAAAATTGACTCAAGCGCAAGCAGAAGCCGAACGCATTCGTGCCGCTGCTGAAGAAACTGCCAAGAAAGCAAAAGAAGCAATTCTAGCTCAGGCAGCGCAAGACGTTGAACGCATGAGAGCAACAGCAGGTCAAGAGTTGGAAGCGGAGCGGGAAAGAGCGATCGCCCAACTGCGATCGGCGGTTGTATCTCTGGCATTAGCAAAGGTGGAAAGCCAGCTAAAAACTAGCTTGGACGACGGCGCTCAACACCAATTAATCGATCGCAGCATTGCGTTACTGGGAGGCTAAAACGTGAGTACAGTCAGCACAGAAGTCTTACAGCCTTACGCATCTGCCTTGATGTCACTGGCTCAGTCCAACAATCTCTCAGAGAAGTTCGGCGAAGATATTCGTTCCTTGCTGAGCCTGCTAGAAGGTTCGGAAGACTTGCGTCAATTTTTAGCCAATCCGCTGGTAAAACCGGATGCTAAAAAAGCCGTGATTCAGCAAATAGCGGGTGAAGAAATGAGCCCCTTGATGCACAGCTTTCTGAAGCTATTAGTAGACAAAGGAAGAATTCTTTTTTTAGAAGGGATTGGCAAACAATACTTGGCAAGGCTCCGAGAACTAAACCAAACAGTATTGGCTGAAGTTACATCGGCAGTCCCGCTTTCAGACGCTCAACAGCAGACTGTTCGCGAGAAAGTGCAGGCGATGACCAGCGCTAGAAGCGTAGAAATTGAAACCAAAATAGACGCAGATTTAATCGGCGGTGTGGTAATCAAAGTAGGCTCTCAAGTAATTGATGCCAGCCTGCGGGGACAATTGCGCCGTCTAGGAATTCGCTTGAATTCCTGAGAGTCAATAGCTAATGACTATTAGCTAATTTAATTAGCAGTTAACGGTTGGTAGTTTTGAACAACTGATAACTGACAACTGACAACAAACAACTGACAAAAAACAACTGACATGGCAGCAATCAGACCTGACGAAATTAGCAGCATTATTCGCCAGCAAATTGAGCAGTACGACCAAGACGTAAAAGTCTCTAACGTCGGTACTGTTCTGCAAGTAGGCGACGGCATTGCCCGGATTTATGGCTTGGATAAAGCTATGTCTGGGGAATTGCTAGAATTTGCCGACGGCACTGTGGGCATTGCACTGAACCTCGAACAAGATAACGTGGGTGCAGTGTTGATGGGCCAAGGCCTCGGCATTCAAGAAGGTTCGGCAGTTACTGCTACTGGCAGAATTGCTGAAGTCCCCGTGGGTGAAGCAATGTTGGGACGGGTAGTTGATGCTTTGGCCCGTCCGATTGACGGCAAAGGAGAAATTAAAACTACTGAATCTCGCTTGATTGAATCTCCGGCACCGGGGATTGTTTCTCGCCGTTCTGTTTACGAACCCATGCAAACAGGAATTACCGCTATTGATGCGATGATTCCGGTGGGAAGAGGACAGCGGGAACTGATTATCGGTGACAGACAAACCGGTAAAACTGCGATCGCGATCGACACGATTATTAACCAAAAATCGGAAAACGTGATCTGCGTTTACGTGGCGATCGGTCAAAAAGCTTCTACAGTAGCTAACATCGTCAACGTCCTGCAAGAAAAGGGCGCGATGGACTACACGATCGTAGTAGCAGCCAACGCTAGTGACCCCGCAACCCTGCAATACTTGGCTCCTTATACAGGTGCTAGCTTAGCCGAGTATTTCATGTACAAAGGCAAGCACACTTTGGTCATTTACGATGACCTTTCCAAACAAGCACAAGCTTACCGCCAAATGTCCTTGTTGCTGCGCCGTCCTCCCGGTCGCGAAGCTTATCCCGGAGACGTGTTTTACCTGCACTCTCGCTTGCTAGAACGCGCTGCTAAATTGAGCGACGATTTGGGCGAAGGCAGCATGACTGCTTTGCCAATTATCGAAACCCAAGCTGGTGACGTTTCTGCTTACATTCCGACGAACGTAATTTCGATTACCGACGGTCAAATCTTCCTTTCTTCTGACTTGTTTAACGCTGGTTTGCGTCCTGCAGTAAACCCCGGTATTTCGGTATCGCGGGTAGGTTCGGCGGCTCAAACTAAGGCCATGAAAAAAGTAGCCGGTAAGGTGAAATTGGAATTGGCACAGTTTGAAGAACTGGCAGCATTTTCTCAGTTTGCTTCTGACTTGGATAAAGCTACTCAGAATCAATTGTCGCGCGGTCAGCGCTTGCGGGAACTGTTGAAACAGCCCCAAAGTTCGCCTCTGCCGATGAACGAACAAGTGGCTGTAATCTATGCCGGTATTAACGGCTATATGGATGACATCCCAGTGGAAAAAGTCAGCAAGTTTACTGTTGGTTTGCGCGACTATTTGCGGACTAGCAAGCCGAAGTACGGCGAAATTGTTCAAGGCGGAAAAGCTTTGACTGATGAAGCTGAGAAGCTGCTGAAAGAAGGCATCACTGAATACAAGCAAAGTTTTCTAGTTTCTGCGTAGACAAGTAGGAATTTTGAACCGCAGATGAACGCGGATTAACGCAGATAATCTGAAGTTAATCTGCGTTACTCTGCGTTAATCTGCGGTTTTAATTAAGAAGATGCGGGCAAGGATGTAAGGAGAAAGTTATGGCAAATCTGAAAACTATTCGCGATCGCATTAAGTCGGTCAAGAACACTAAAAAGATTACAGAAGCAATGCGCTTGGTGGCCGCTGCAAAGGTGCGCCGCGCTCAAGAACAGGTGACTGCTACTCGGCCTTTTGCCGATCGACTGGCAGAGGTATTGTACGGTTTGGCGGAACGCTTGCAGTTTGAAAACCTGGATTTGCCGCTGCTGAAAAAACGCGAAGTGCGATCGGTGGGACTGTTGGTAGTTTCGGGCGATCGGGGTTTGTGCGGCGGCTACAACAGCAACATCATCAGATACGCCGAAAATCGCGCTAAGGAAATCAAAGCTGAAGGCTTAGACTACAAATACGTGTTGGTAGGACGCAAAGCTACTCAGTATTTCCAGCGCCGCGAACAGCCGATTGATGCTACTTACGCTAACTTAGAACAAATTCCCACAGCACCGGAAGCGGCACAAATTGCTGACGAATTGCTTTCTTTGTTCCTGTCAGGAACTGTGGACAGAGTTGAGCTAATTTACACCAAGTTTGTGTCACTAATTAGTTCGCGTCCGGTAATTCAAACTTTGCTGCCCCTCGACCCCCAAGGTTTGGAAACTCCCGATGATGAAATCTTCCGCTTGACATCGCAAGGCGGACAGTTTCAAGTATCGCGCGAGAAGGTTGCTTCACCTACGAAGAGCTTGCCCAGAGACATGATTTTCGAGCAAGATCCGGCGCAAATTCTGGAGGCTCTTTTGCCCTTGTATTTGAACAACCAATTGCTGCGGGCTTTGCAAGAGTCTGCTGCTAGCGAGTTGGCTGCGCGGATGACGGCGATGAACAATGCTAGTGAGAATGCTAGCGATTTGATCGGTAGTTTGACGCTGACTTATAACAAGGCGCGGCAAGCGGCAATTACTCAGGAAATCTTGGAAGTTTGCGGCGGTGCTGAGGCTTTGAATGGTTAGGTTAGGGTTGACAATTTGTTGATTTTATGGTATGCGTCTGGGGGAACTCAGGCGCTTTTTTTAAGCAAAGGAGGACACCGCAATCCCGTTTCCCTACCCAAAATAATCAATCTTTCTCGCTCGGATGTAACCATCACCGATTAATTGTAGGGAAAGGGGACTGCCGTGCCCTGACTCTGGGTAATATCAATTCCGATGCCACCGAATAAGGATCGGGGCAACCACGGCCACGGGGGGATTGCCCCTACAGGAATTACTCGCAGCAAACTTTCACAAAATTGGTACAAGCTCGGCCGCAACAGTTATAATTTCTCCATGCGCTTCCCCCTCTATCTGAGTTAAGCCCATGAGTAACCTTTCAAACATCCCAGGCGGAGGCGATTTACCCGATCGCTATAGGAATGTAGGAGAACAAATCCAAGCATTCTTCGATTTTGCAGAAAACAATCCCGATCGCGCTGTTCCTTTCTTCGTCAATATCTGGCAAACTCAAGCATCACTAACCACCCGGGCTCTAGCGCTACAAGGCTTAGGCGTGGCTGCAAAACACTATCACGTTAAAGAAGCTCTAGATGACTGGGATGTGCTTAGAGATATCGCGAAGGAAGTCAAGGGGAAGGGGGAAGTTAGCAACGATTTGACTCGGTGGGCGGCTGCTTCGGCGTTGGAGGCGATCGGATATTCTCGACAGAGTTTAGAAAATTTACAAGGGGGCGGTTTCACTGAACCTCTAGATCGCATACGCCGGGAAATTCGAGATCGTAAGCTGGTGGAAATTAACAGAATTCCGCGCCTAAACACCAGAGGGGAAACAACGGCCGAATATGAAAGACATCTAGAATTTTGGATATACGGGCCCGCTGATGAATTATTAAATGATAATGATAGATCTTTGAATTATCAGGATTTAATCGGGGATGTCATTTCCAAGTTACACGGGCGAGGGGTGTATTTGGGATTGATATCACCCAATAGCATTGTACAGGAAGCTGCGCTGCGGCAAGCTGAGTTAATTTTTAAAGAATCTGCTGAGATTGAGGATTTTATCTATGGACTTTTGGAAGAGTTTTTGCATAATTCCAACAATGAAACCTCATTGAGAATTAAGGCGGCGGAGATTATCAATACAGCAACGGATGTAAACAGAAGGCTGAAAAATTTAAGCAAGTTGTTGTTGGAAGAGAGAAATCCCAAATTGCATGAAGTGGCGCTGCGTCAAGCTCAGTCGTTATTTAAACCCTCTGCCGAGATAGAGGATTTTATCTATGGACTTTTGGAAGAGTTTTTGCATAATTCCAACAATGAAATAGCATTGAGAATTAAGGCGGCGGAGATTATCAATACAGCAACGGATTTAAACAGAAGGGTGCAAACTTTAAGCAAGTTGTTGTTGGAAGAGACAAATCCCAAATTGCATGAAGTGGCGCTGCGTCAAGCTCAGTCAGTATTTCATCACTATGCTGAGGATTTTATCTATGGACTTTTGGAAGAGTTTTTAGCTAATTTCAACAATGAAATAGCATTGAGAATTTATGCGGCGGAGATTATCAATACAACAACTGATTTAAGCAGAAGGCTGAAAACCTTGAGTCAGTTATTGTTGGAAAAGATAGAGTTGCGGAATGCGGCGGTGAGGCTGTTGACTCCATACAAGCAGGAGTTGGTTAGAGTAGAGCCTGATGCTGATACGATATTGAAGGCTTTGGTTTTTAGCTACAGTTTGAATACTTTGCAGAAGCCTCAACTACAAGACTTAACAATTTCACAACTAGAAACTTATTTTTCATCAGCAAGTCAGGATTACAGGAAAATTTCAGAACTATTTACAAGTGCTATAACAACATCCGAATCATTAGCGCAACGATATGGGCGATCGGTTTCAGTGTTGAAACAATTTCTGCAAAATAAGCAGGATGAATATCTGTCAGCTATTGAAAGTTGGCTACAAGTATTAAGACATCAAATTTCTGAAACTGAAACAGAGCAGATAAAAGTTAAATCTAATCAAATTTTGATTAAAGAAGTTATTGAGATCATGACTAATTTAGAGTCTTCCTGGGCTAGCGAACTGCGTCTTTTTCCTCTTCCTGAAAATGTGTGTGTTTGTGACGCAAATTTTGTACTTTATACTACAGAATTCCATACTTACAACCAAATTTACAAAATTCAAATGGATTTGAAATCAATAAAGGAATATATAAAAAAAAATCAAACTATTCAATCCTTTTTAAACCCCATCGTGTCATCAAAAACAGCATTAGATGATTTATTTAAGACATTATATCAATTAAGAAAGTATGACTTGAATTTATCATTCCAGTGTGGATTCAATGACACACAAGCCTTATTAATTGTGTTATATTATGCCCTACTTATTGTAGTACCAGTTTTTTATGGATGGGCATGGCTCGGCGTGATATTAATAGTAACAATAGGAATAAGGTTTCCCTTTGTGGTCAGATATCGTGAAAAAACAGAGAAAAACATTAAAGACATACAGTCTCTTATATACAAGTTAAATACTCAATGGAAAGAATAAGTAATCAATCATATCTTCTCGGCTTAGAGATTACTCCTAAGCGGACTATTCACGATAACACTCGCCCAACTGAACTCCGTAAAAACCTCCAGCAAACCCAAGAACAGCTAATAAGCTCAATTAGCCACCTCGGTACTAACCTAACAATTTCCCTCCGCTACATCTATGAACCCGATCAATCCCCCAAACTCAAAACCTACCTCCTCATCAATCACCCCCACAACACCCACACAGAAGAACATTCCGAACAAATCCTGAGCCTCCTCACCAAAGGCAAATTAAGCCAATTCTTCACCCTCACCCCTCAACCAAACCTTACCCCATTTCAAAACTTAGAATGGGTGCAAACAATTGGCGAAATTCTCAAACATGAAGAATTCATCCCACCCCAAAATTACTACCTACCTCACCTTTTCGAGGCAAATCAAACCAATGATATGTCAGCAGTCTGCGAAGTCATCCACCGCTTAGACAGCAAACTAATTTTAGAAATCACCCTGAAAACCTATGACAACCCCACTCAAAAATTCTTGTGGGTAAATGCCATCAACCAAATGCTCGCTCAATTGGATAAAGTCAACGCCAACACCACCGGAATCAAAGACAACATTCTCTCAGTCACATCAGCACTCTACCAAAAATACCAACAGTCATATCCCAACAGCGACCTATTCCAATATAGCATCAAAGCCCTAGCCGAAAATCGTGCCGATGCTTTTCCCGTCCTCGACACTCTCATCAATCACGCCATCAAACAAACACCTCACGGGAAACGATGCCGAATCATCCAAATTAGCAAAGATAAACCCGGATTTTACGAAAGCTTGGAAGCCACAAAAAACGTAGATATTTCCAGTGCTATTGAATGGGAAGGTTGGCAGAAAAACAACAGTCAAATGTCAATTGTAAATGCAATTCAGCCCGAAAAAAAAGGATTAGCAAAATTCGGTGGTAATTTTGGCAGTCTTCCCGACAAACCATCATTGTACCATCCAAATCAACCACCAATGATAGGCGGTGTCAACTCAGATCAAAATCCAAATTTACCGCAACTATATAATGCTGTTTCAGATGGTTCAGGTTTAGCGAAGTTGTCATCAACTCCGTCCCCATCTCGAATGGTTGATTTAAAACCATTGCACCGGCTGGCGACAGCTCAAGAAATTAGCGGCTTTTTCCGCATAGCTGTTTCCCAGGAAATCTCTATTGAAAGTAGGACAGAAAAATCCTTGCCCGTTGCTAATACTGAAGGCTTATTCAAGTATTACAAAAATCTTCTCGAACAAGATTATGATACTTACCGAGATTGCTACATTGTAGGCATTAATGACGAAGGAAATCCCGTAATATCAAGCTGGGCAGAAACTCCTCATCGCTTAGTTGCTGGCGTACCAGGTGCAGGGAAAACTAACTTTCTCAATTGGGTAATTTTCCAATTTCTCTATGCTAATCCCACCGGAAAAATTTATATCGCCGATTTTGCTGGAGTTGACTTTAACTTTTTGGCGAAGCACTTCCAAGATAACGTTGAAATTATCACAACCGTAGAAGAATGTCAGAAATTAGTTGAAAAAATTCATACTGAGGAGTATCAAAGACGAATTGAGTTAATGAAAGAAGCTGAAGTCCAGAATATTCAACAGTTAAGAGAAGAGGGTGTAGAGATTCAGCGCACGCTTTGGATTATTGATGAAGCAGCAGACATAGCACTTGCGCCCAGTAAATTAAAAGAAACGATTCAGACGAGATTAATTGAGTATGCGCGTAAGGGGCGTAAATGCGGTCTTCATGTTATTTACTGCACTCAAAGACCATCAACTGCCATAATTACACCACAGGTGCTTGAATCCTGCGAAGAAAAAATCGTTTTCCGAGTAAGTTCAGACGCTAGTCAAGCTATTATAGCAACTAGCCAAGCTGCTAAAATCTCAAAAGAATCTCGCGGCAGGGCTGTTTTAATGCTAGTTGGAGGTGATGACAATAATTACGTAAATACTCCCTATATTCAAGTTCCAGTCGGCAAGAAAGTCTTAGTAGAAGATACGCTCTGGCGCTATCTCACTACCGAATTGTAAAATGTTTTATCTATTCCTGAGATGGAGGTATCTCAATGAGTCTATCATCTGAAATTGAAGAATTCCGGGCAATGATTAATAGAATAGTTGAGTCTCTGGAAGAGGTGAGTAGTTCATCAGCAACTATTCCTGAGACTGTTGAATCTGAACTAAGCAGAAAATTCTCAAGTTTATCAGAGGGCTGTGACGAGGTATCTAGCGAACTCAGAACAGCCATAGAAATGCTTGAAGAAATTAAATCCCGTTGGGGTTAAGGAGTAAAATATGGGGACACTCAGAGACGACATCGAACAATGGCGGAGTAAAGTCGTCCAACTACTAGAAACGATGGAAGAAGTTCGCGCTTGCGCCGATCGACTCTCTGAGTGTCCTGCTTCTGAGTTAGATTGGCAGTTTTCTACGCTGCTAGAAATGTGTGAGGAATGTTTAAGTCAAGTTGAACATTTAAGAGAGGAATTGGAAGAGATACAAAGTCGGTGGGGTGTTGGTACGATTGGGAATCAAAATTTTTTGGCTTCAATCATTTCTCCAACAATTAGCTTAGCCAATACTTCTGCTGATACTTCTATCATCACAAGTATCATCACAGATTTGAAAAACAATCCTTTGGCTTACAAGAGTTGGCCTTGGCTCAAAATGTTAGGAGACTCAGGAGAACTAGCAGTTTTGAAAGTTTTGTTAGACGTTGACAGTGAAGATAAGCTTGATTGGTCAGAATTCCAGATAAAACCTAAGCTTGAATCAAATTCGGGGAAACAACTAAACCCCGATTTTTATGTAAGTTCCTGTCATCTTATTTGTGACGCAAAAGCTTGGCAACCTGCCAATCCAGAACTAGGTAAAAGAAGTTCAGTTGAGCTAAATATCAAAAGCCTCAAGGAAACTGCTGAAAAGTATGCGGATGCTAAGTGTCTTAACGGTGGTGGCGAGATGAGACTTTATTTCCCAGAAGATACCTACAATCAGCAGAAATTTATTCTCGAAAAACTGGAATCGGAAGTGCAGTCAAAGTTCAGCAATGTTAAGATTAGAATGTGCGCGATTCCAGGAGTCAACTACCAGGACTTAAGCCGCCAGACAAGATTTCGCTATACGTTTCTCAAGTGGCTTGGTTCGCCAAAGTAAAAAAACTGCTATTCAGTGCCGATCGCACATGGGATTATGACTCAATATCCTGCGACAATATCGATCAATCGCATCCTCGAACCAAATGCCGAATCTCTACTGATTTGGATAAACAACATATTTTCAGGTAAAACCGCGCAACCACAAGACTTTAACTGGCTATTATTAGCTGATATTTGCTCTGCTAAGGCTCGAAAAAGTCCAAATGGTTCAGGTTTTCCAGATCGCACAGGGGCAGAAGTAGCAACCGCAATTTACGATCGCCTAGCCGATGATGCCGATCGCAAAAAACCAGGTAGCGGTGAGTCTTTTACGATTTCCTCAATGATGCTGCGGGCTGGGGCGATAGACAAACACGGAGTAATTTCCGGTCATCCTGTTCTCGATGTTAACTTAATTCTACACTGGTTTTGGAACAACATCAAAGAGTCGTGCGAAGATGTGGAAAAAAAAGCAGCTAATTGGAAAACGCTACCCATTGCAGAAATTCGCGAGTTAAGAAAACTTAAAAATCGCTTAAAAGTTATAGCAGCACTCGCTGACAGCTATCAATATGTTTTAGATGAAAATCTCAACAGTTGGCTTTCCCTGCGCGAGAAACTACCGTAAAAATGCGGGTACTCATCACGCAATAACTTCTCACCGTATCAGTCATAATAGTAACAAGTAAGTTTACTAAAAGCGAATAAATAACTATGGTCACTGCTACTGCTGTACAGGATAATTTTACTTTAGAAGACTTCATGGCTAATCCCCCCGACAACATGGAATGGGTGGACGGACAACTCGTGGAGAAAAATGGAGCCACGCTCAAGCATGGTAAAATTCAATCAAGCCTGGGTTGTGCTTGGGCAAATTACATGATTTCCAGCAAACAAGGAGGAGAAGTTTATATTTCACCACCTTGCCGCACTAAGCAACAAATTCGCCGGCCCGATGTCGCTTATCTCACACCCGAATTAGTTGCACAATTTGGCAATCTTGCCACTTTACCCCAAAGTTTCCCTTTAATTGCCGAAATAGTTTCACCCACCGATATCGCTGAAGATGTCTTTCTCAAAGCACAGGAATATTTAGAATCTAGCTGTCAGGAAGTTTGGCTAGTTTTTCCCGAAAGTCGTTTAATATTCGTGATGACTCAAAATCAAATATTGACATTTCGAGCCGGCGATACCGCCAGTACCCAACAAATCCTGATCGGTTTTAGCATCGATGTCGATCGATTGCTAGCTTAAACTAAATTCTACAACCTTTCATTTAGCAGCACGCAACACAAAACTCTCCTCTACCCGTTGCACCAGTTCTGAAATCAAATTGCTACAATATGTTTAAGAATCCTCAGTCCGCCTTCGCGGACTTCGTTTGTAGAGCATCGGAATTCTATTCGGTGGTATTTAATTAATATCCCACCATTATCGGAGCAAACCGCCATGTCAGACGACTTTTCCTTAGACGAGCTTTTAAATAGAAGTTACTACGCCTTCAAAGATGCAGAAAACCAAGTGGGACAGTGCAATGTTTTAGTCATCGGCAAAACCGGCGTCGGCAAAAGTACCCTGATAAATTCCGTTTTTCGCCAACGCTTAGCAGAAACCGGAGTCGGCCGCCCCATCACTCAAGGCATTCGCCAATATACCAAACCGAATTGCCCCATTACAGTCTACGATACTCCCGGACTCGAACTCAATGCCGAACAAATTAAAGTTATCCAATTAAACGTTGCTAAACTGATTGAAGACCAAAGACTCCTGCACCCAAAAGAACACATTCACGTCATCTGGTACTGCATCAATCACAGCGCCAATAGAATAGAATCTGTGGAGGAAAGCTGGCTAAAAGAAATGGAAGTCAAAGATGTACCAGTGATTTTAGTTTTGACTCAAACTACATCTAAAAAGCCGAGCGAATTTTTCAAGCAACTGGAACACATGAATTTACCCGTCAGTCAAATCATCCCCGTTATGGCTGAACCGGAAGAAATAGATGAGGATTATACAGTAAAATCTCACGGTTTAGATAAGTTGGTAGATGCAACTTTTCAACTGCTGCCGGAAGTAGCTAAAAAAGCTTTTGTTAAAGAACAAATTGCTAATATTGCGCTCAAATCCGATATGGCATTTAAGTATCTAAGTGCTTATGTAGCCGGTTCGGCTATTGTCGGTGCGACTCCTGTACCGTTTGCAGATGCGCCGATTTTGATGACGATGCAAACGGCAATGATTGCTAATATTACTGTGATTTTTGGAATGCCCTTTGATAAGGGGTTTATTTCGGCTATGCTGTCTGCTATTAGCGGCGCTGGGGGTGTGACTGCTGTCGGCAGAAGTATTGTTACTAATTTGATTAAAATGATTCCTGGTGCGGGTACTGTTGTCGGCGGTGCTATCTCCGGTGCAACCGCAGCAACTCTCACGCTTGCCCTCGGTTTGGCTTACATTGAAGTGCTTAAAGCTTATATGAAAGCTCAAATTAATGGGGAACAACTTTCTTTACAGCAGTTGACAAAGATGTTTGTGGAATTGTACAAAGATTATGCTAGTTCTGGGCGTAAAACTTTGAAGGATGAGCAACAGAATCAACCTAAGCCTCCCAATCAAATTAATATTGAGTAAATTGGGCATAGGGCATGGGGCATAGGGCATAGGGCATAGGGCATGGGTTATTTTTTTACTCCAACTGAGATATTGCACCATTCTCAATAAGCCTTTTATGAACAGGCAAGATGCCTGTTCCACAAAGATATTGATTTTCTTGTGGAACAGGCATCTTGCGTTGCTGAAAATGGTGCAATATCTCAGTTCCAATTACCAATTACCAATTTCCAATTTCCAATTTCCAATTACCAATTACCAAAGATTGCTACAATATGAGTGAATTCTACAAAAGGGAGTAAATGGCTATGGTAATGGCAGCCGTTTTATCAGACAATGTTTCTCTAGAAGACTTTATAGCCAGTCCCACCGACGATATGGAATGGGTGGACGGGCAAATCGCGGAGAAAAATGGCATGACAGCAAAACACAGTCTAATTCAATCCAAAGTAGATTATTATTGGAGAAGTTACAAGATATAGCATTTCTTACAAAGGTGAGGTACAATAACAGCAGTGAGTAAACCAATTCCAAATATTTGCTGATGTAACTTCACTAAATGCAAACTCTATGGCTTTTGCTAACTCTTGATAATTAGGTGTCTTGATAGAACGGAGAATATTTTTAAGTTTTGACCATAAATTTTCAATTGGGGAGAAATCCGGCGAATAGGGCGACAAGTATATTAATTTTGCCCCTTTTTTTTGGATGGCTTTTTCTACTTCTTCTCCGGTATGAATAGTACAATTATCCATTACTACACAAACCGCTTTCCATAATTTTGGCACTAATTTTCGGATAATAAAAGCCTCAAATGTAATTCCATCAGTTGTACCTATTAAATTGACTGATGTTAGGACTTCTTTGACCGATATAGCTCCAATTATTGAGACATTTCTTCCGCGTTTATTCGGTTTTGATCCCTTGGCTCTTG
>NZ_JAUBPR010000150.1:0-13611 GCF_036700845.1 Microcoleus sp. S13_C5 | reverse complement strand
ACTGATTTAATTGCTTCAATTAAATTCATTGTTGATGCACTCTGTAGGATAGCCGAGCGCGATCGGACGATCATCCGATCGCGCTCGACTATTATAATTTACTTGGGGACAATTAATCCACCCTGCTACCGCTCCTGCTGTCTGGGGTTCGTAGCTTAATTGGTAAAGCATCTAACTGGCTGTTAGAAAGATATCGGTTCAAATCCGATCGCAATCCACCACACCAATTTTAGATTTTAGATTTTAGATTTACTCGACAGGTGAATCTTTTACGCGGGGTCATAGCTCAATTGGTAGAGCGCTTGCTTTGCACGCAAGAGGCCAGGAGTTCGATTCTCCTTGACTCCACTTGTGGTGTCTGAAGCCAAAGTGGTAGCGGCGCTGGTTTGTGGAGCCAGTAATAGCGGGTTCAATTCCCGTCAGACACCCCTTGGAAGATGCCGCTAAATGGTTGGCAACCAGTCTTGAAAACTGGGGTACAGGTAACTGTAAGGGTTCGATTCCTTCATCTTCCTTTTAACCACCGGAAGTCGAAAAGCGAGACACCGTGCTGATAACGCGGGGATAGGAGGGGCAGTACCTCCTCGGTGGATTGGTTTATAATAAGTCTAAATTTGCTAGTTATTCAACATAAAAGCCATGAGCGTTCAAGTTCTCAAATTAGAATTGATTCAGTGGATTTTGTTATTCAAGGATATTCAACTTTTAAACTAAATCCAAAAACTGAAAGAAAAGTCACCTGAAAAGACTGCCGTCCTCAAACCCCGTAAATTTGGCTGTAATCAAGGCATTTTTACTTACGTTGCAGATGATTTTGATGAAACACCTCCTGGTTTTTACGAGGTAAAATTGTTGTAATATAAAATTATCAAAATGAACGTGAAACATGAGAAAACTAAAATATTACGTTGCTTGCACCGTTGACGGTTTTATTGCTCGCGAAAATGGCTCATTTGATTTTTTCCCTATGGAAGGGGAGCATTTCGCTGATTTGTTCGATTCCTTTCCTGAGACTATTCCGGCTCACGTTCAGGAAGCACTTGGCATTCCTGCAAAGAACAAGCAGTTTGATGCGGTTTTGATGGGACGGAAAACCTATGAGGTAGGGCTAAATGTTGGTGTAACTAATCCTTATCTCAGCTTGAAGCAGTATGTCTTTTCGCACACTATGGAAGCCAGTCCAGATAAGAATATTCAACTTGTTTCGCACAATGCTGTTGAATTGGTTAAGGAATTAAAAAAAGAAACGGGTAAAGACATCTGGCTCTGCGGTGGTGGCGCTTTAGCGGCAACTCTTTTTTCTGAGATTGACGAGATGATTGTAAAGTTGAATCCGCTAGTTATAGGCTCTGGAATTCCTCTTTTTTCCCGTGCCCTCGATCCGACAAATTTGGAAATTACCGATCGCAAAATCTATAGCAACGGTTTCATGTTGCTTCATTATCGAGTGAAGCATTAGCAATCGGGACTTTATGCGTTGCAATTGCTGGGGGCAAAAAAGGACTGAAGTGTTTACTACACAATGATTTTTTAGGAATTACACAAACGCTGAATTTTTATGGGTGGTTAGCAAAGCGGTTATGCACCCGGCTTTTAACCGGTACCAGATAGGTTCAACTCCTATACCACCCACTCAATCGATTTTAGATTTTAGATTTTAGATTTTAGATTGAGGAATATCTGTGAAACTTGAGACTTTAGATTGAACGGCATATTGTTGCATGGAATCTGCTGCATTTATCTGCGTTCATCTGCGTTAATCAGCGTTAATCAGCGGTTAAAAATCAAAAACTTGGAAAGTGTTGCTGTGTGGACGGCAACTGGTTTGGAATACCAGGGTGCAGCGTAAAGCTGTAGAGGTTCGACTCCTCCACTTTTCTTTTTAATCATTAGCGAGCGGTTCTTACTCATTAAGAAGAGGCTAAGAACTAAAAACTAATGATTGAAAACAAACAACAATCCTAAAAGGAGAATCAAATGTAATGTCACGCACCAAATTTGAACGGAACAAACCCCACGTCAATGTCGGTACGATCGGTCACGTTGACCACGGCAAAACAACCCTAACAGCGGCGATTACAATGACGCTGGCTGCCCAGGGTCGGGCCAAGGCTAAAAAGTACGATGAAATCGATGCTGCACCGGAAGAAAAACAGCGGGGAATCACGATTAATACGGCTCACGTTGAGTATGAAACTGGCGATCGCCATTACGCTCACGTTGATTGTCCGGGTCACGCTGATTACGTGAAAAACATGATCGTGGGTGCCGCTCAAATGGATGGTGCAATCCTCGTCGTGTCGGCTGCAGATGGTTCGATGCCTCAAACTCGCGAACATATCTTGTTAGCGCGGCAAGTGGGAGTGCCGAAGTTGGTTGTCTTTTTGAATAAGAAAGATATGGTGGACGATGCGGAAATTTTGGAGTTAGTCGAGTTAGAAATTCGCGAACTTCTCAGTTCTTACGGTTTCCCGGGCGATGATATTCCAATTGTCGCAGGTTCGGCACTGAAAGCGCTGGAAAAGATGACTGCTAATCCGAAAATACACCGCCGCGAGGATGAGTGGGTCGATGGCATTTACGATTTGATGGATGCGGTAGATGATTGGATTTCTACGCCCGATCGCGATATTGACAAACCTTTTCTGATGGCTGTTGAAGATGTGTTCTCTATCAAAGGTCGCGGAACTGTCGCAACTGGCAAAATCGAGCGGGGTAAAATCAAAGTCGGCGATACTGTGGAATTGGTGGGAATCCAAAACACTCGCACGATAACTGTTATCGGCGTTGAAATGTTCCAGCAACTTCTGGATGAAGGGATGGCTGGAGATAATGTCGGTTTGTTGCTTCGCGGCATCCAAAAAGACGAAATTGAACGGGGTATGGTACTTGCTAAACCCGGTTCAATTAAACCTCACACTGAATTCGATTCTGAGGTTTACGTGCTGTCGGAAAAAGAAGGCGGCCGGCGAACTCCTTTCTTTGCGGGATATCGCCCTCAATTCTTCGTGCGGACAACGGATGTTACAGGTACGATCGCATCTTTTACGGCTGATGACGGGAGTGCGATCAACATGGTAGTTCCGGGCGATCGGGTTAATATGACTGTGAAGTTGTTGCAGCCGATCGCGATCGAACAAAATATGCGTTTTGCCATCCGCGAAGGTAATCGCACTGTGGGCGCCGGTGTCGTCTCCCGAATTCTGAAGTAGACACTTTCGGAACCAATTAGAATCAGTAGGGTGGGCCAAAGTCCACCTTACTGATTAATTCACAGCAAGTTTTTCTGTGTGGATGCAATAGACGCCAAGATGGAGTCAAGCGAATTGTGTAGATTGGAGATGGCCAAGTATCAGATTGGGTTGGATGGTCTGCCGCACGTTTTGCACAAATCTGGGGAGGTTCTTGAGGTCGATCACGCTTAAATCAAATGTGGAATCAGGGCGATCAAACTTACATTAAATATTGGAGTAAGGGCGATCGCCACAATTTTTTACAAAAATAGTTGATTTTTCAGAACGGTTGTGTTATACTAGCTTAGATGCGGGAGTATAGCTCAGTTGGTTAGAGCAGGTGACTCTTAATCTCAAGGTCGAAGGTTCAAGTCCTTCTACTCCCATCCCAAATCCTGAACCTGAATTTATCCAAACTCGCGGTGTACAGTAACACATTATTTGTCACTGATAACAGATTGTTGTCACTTTAACAAATTATTTGTCACTAATAACAGATTACTGTCCCTGGGACAAATACAAGGTACTTTTATAGACGACCTTGTTTACGAGACTAAAAAAGAACTTGAACCTTCCTTTCAACCCACCTACAACGATCGCTGAAACCCCGATGGCTTGCTGCGATATCTTCAGTCGCAATAATAGAACTTTCAACCCACCCCTAGTCGGGATGGCCATTGAAACATAAGTCCAACAACCGCGAGGCCCAACATCAATATGCTTTCAACCCACCCCTAGTCGGAATGGTCATTGAAACTCTGTGAGCTAAAACCCTTACCTACACTAGCTTCCAGAAAAAATTTCGTAAGGCTCGAAAATTTCACTCTGAAAACTGTCGTAACTAGAGGGTTGACCATCCCAGAAAAAGCTCAAACTTAGTCTGGCTATTAATTTCAGAAGATTCGCAACCTCTTGGGGATTTGGCTCCCGCTTAGGTTTACGAAAAAATAAGGTGGGTTCCCCCTTGGTCGGAGGTGATTGAGTAGCCACCACTGCGGTAAACCCGCACCCTTATTACTGGGGGCGCACCTAATTCCTGTCCGCAAGGGACAGCAGCATCGGGGTGGGCAGCTACCAGGGCCAGAAAGCAAGACCATGTTCCCATAGTCAAACTAACCCTCATTTATCACTGTTCAGAGGCTTTTGCAAGCATGACCAGCGGCGCTATTTACTATTCTAATTTCAAGGTTCGGGCATTGTCAATTAAGCTTTAGAACGTAAGTGATAGGCTGCGATCGCCAACTCTTTCGCCTTGTCCTGGGGACTACCTCGAACTGGCTGCTGCCCCTGTTCGATCGCAATGCCAAGCTTTTTCGCCTGAGTCTGAATACAGTCAATTAATCTGCCGTAACTCCACTGATGAACGCTGACGCGATATTGTTTGGCATATTTTTGCTGTCCTTCTATAAATTCTGGGCATTTTTGTTCGGCTAAGGCTTGAATTTCGCTTTGAACTATTTCCCGCATATCGCCGAGCTTGGGTAAAACAATGCTACCAGCTTGGTATTTTTGCGCGATCGCCACGATCTCTTTAGCCAGTAATCTGTCGATATATTCACCTAACTCAGACTCTCCGAATTGATTGAAAGCGCCTCGTCTTTGGGCGTTTTGACGTTCATGGGATAAGGAGCGTTTTGCTTGCCGTTGTCGGTTAAGCAATTTGTAATTCTCGCCTAGTAGCTGGCGGATGCTACGGTAGGTAATAACTTTGTGGGCGATCGCATCTACTACGGCTACAGTGGCAGGTTTCTCCAAACCTAGACTAACGCCCACTAAAATGTTACCTTGACCCTGATATAAAGGTTGGCTGGGACGCGGGAAAGGATTGTTGATTCTAGTTAAGGTGGAATTTTTGCGTTGGATAAAGGATTCTTGCTGTTGATTTAGGTCGCCTTTTTCTTTGGCTTTGGTGAGGATTTTAGCGATTTCGGTAGCTTTTTCTTCTTTTACCTGTTTTGTTCCTTCGGCAGTCCACAGGCGGGTATCGACGCAACAGTAGAGGGTTAAATGGTGAAGGTTCCACGGCTCTCCTTTCCCTTCTCCTTCTTGCCATGCAAGTTTACTACTACGGAGAGTAAACAAGGCGCTGGAATGTTGATCTTTGCTGTTTTTTTTAATTTCTTGGTCTGCTAAAAATCGTTGGAACCAGTGCAAGTGGCGTTGGTCGCAATATACTTGAAAGGTATGTTCGCCTAAGCCGCTAAATTTAACACAGAGACGGCTTGAAACGTTTTTAAACCAGGTCAGGTCTTCGTTAGTTTCATAAATGACGGGAAATGGCACGAGGCTAAATCGTTTGAGTAGATTATCTTGCCAAGATTTAGCTTGAGCTTCGTTTTGGGGAACGCAGGATGTAGCTTCGGCTAATGTCTCCAACCATCTAGTAGTGGTCAAATCTCGACCTTTGGGAATTCCAGCAGTTAGCTTTTCTGTGAGGCGTTGAATCTGAATTTCGACTTTGCGGCGGCGTTTGCTAAATTTCTTTTCGTCTTCTTCTTTATCGTTGATTTTGCAGCCATTTTTGAGTAGGTAGCTGATGGCGCATAGATTCAAAATATCTGCTGTATTGCGATAAGCATCAAATAAGATGTGAGATACATTCGGCTTGCTATCTAAGGCTTTGGATTTTTTCGTTTTTTTACTTTTAGCTTTTGGTGGTTGAGATGCAACCGAGTCGGACTGGGGGGTTAATTTAGCCACAATTTCAGTAGCTTTGCTGCGGAGAGTTTCTAAGGTGACACCGCTACTTTCTACGAGTTCGGCATCGCTTTTGAGCATTTCTAGCCAGCGGGTTTTCCCTTCTAATTGGTATTGCAACCGCTTCATTAATGCAAGCCAAGATTTGTAGATGTAGTCCACAACCTTAAGGGCACTGGTGTAAAACCGTGCGGGTTGACTGATGAAACGGGGGTCGGTTTTGAGAGGCTGGCACAGTTGGTTGACTGTACCGCTGGGAAGTTTGCCTTTTTGTCGCCATGTCTCGAAGTCGGGGTGATTGGCTACGAGTGCCAGTAGTTCGTTGATTAGGGGCGTGTTTTTGCCTGCCATCAATTCCCAGAGTTGGCGGCGGGTCGGAAGGCTCGCGACTAAACGGCACTGGATGGTGATTTGGCTCATGTTATTAGTAAACACATATGTGCAATAATAACATAAGTGTTAAATAACAAGCTGTGCGTAGAGCGGGTAGAATCGTTTTATGCAAGAAACGTTTTTCACCAGCAAGCAGGCGGCTGATATGACAGGCTGCACCCTTCGCCAGTTGCAGTATTGGCGAGAGAAGGGGGTTGTTGTGCCTGCGATTACCGGGACGGGTACGGGGCGGAGTGTTTATTACTCTCGGTCTGATTTGGCGGCATTGGCGGCGATGGAGTATTGGCTGTCAGTGGGTTTTACGTTTGAGGTGGCGAGAGAAGTTCTAAAAACTCTTCAGGAGAAGTATCCGGGGCTTTTGAGCGATCTGGAGCCAAACCGGTTAATTTTTGTCAAGGAGCCGCAGGCAGGAGATTCTAAGCTGGTAGAGTTCGATGTGGACAATGTAGTAGCAGCTTGGGCTGAGGGTAAGTTTGTAGTACCGGTTTGGTTAGATGTGATTCATGCCCGGTTGCGTGAGAGAGGGAATGTGAGAGTGAGGCAGAGAGTGAGGGTGTAAAGATCGATCGCTCCAACTGGTAGAGTTTGATTTGGAGAGTGCGATCGCATCGTTAAAAACTGGTCAGCCTGTAATTCCGGTGTGGTTAGATCAGATTCATCAAGGGCTAGCTAGTAAGCTGGTGAGTTAGGCGCGATCGCATTGTTGCATTCAATCAGCCTTGTCGTTGTTTGATCTGAAGATGATTTATTGGCGGTTGCTGGGAAACTAAAAGAAGTCGATAGTTCCAGTAGAATCTCAATAACTTCCAAGTGGAGAGCGGTTTAATTCATCTTTATAGAAACGCCAATCTGGAAGGAATCGGTTCATTAACATTGTGAATCGCTCGTTATGATGCCGTTCTAAAAGATGCGTCATTTCATGGACGACGACGTATTCCAGACAGTTAGGAGCTTTCTTGGCTAATTCAAGGTTCAACCAGATGCGTTTCGCTTCAATGTTGCAGGTACCCCATTTAGTTTTCATCTGCTTCACTCCCCAATCATTAACCTGAACGTCTAGAATTGCTGCCCACTTTTCGATTAATGGAGGAATTGCTTTTTTTAACTGCTGTCGATACCAATTCATTATGACTTTTTGTCTTTGGGCTTCGTCGCTTCCTTCCCTAACGTAAAGGTCGATATAGGTGTTGTTTCTTACTTGTACCCTACTCTTACCTTGGTGATATATAACATTTAGTAAATAGCGTTTGCCTTGGAAATAGTGGCTTTCACCAGAGACAAATTCTCTTTTTGATTGCCGTTCTTGCGCTTTGAAATTTGCCTGATGCTTTTTGATCCAAGATATTTTTGAGATAGCAAATAAACGTAGAGCTTCATCATTCACTCTCAGAGGTACAGCAATCCGAACTCGACCATCGGGAGGATATACCCCAAGATGGATGTTTTTAATATCTTTTCTATCAACATCAATGACTAGATCGCTGACGCTTATCTGATACATCCTAATAGTCGCTTTGATTCTTCACTATCTCAAAAATGATATCTACTTTTTCACGGGGGTCAAGGTATTTTCTAATGGCGTGTTTTACTTCACGCTCCTTGATTATATTGCCGCGCCAAGCATCCTTTTTGGTTTGACGAATTTCATTGTCGATATCCAATGCCAGAGCCTCATTTTGCTCTAGGTTATCGTATAACGCTCGTTTGGCGGGAGTATCCAGAGATGGAGGGTACTGGGTTGAGGTTGCAGGTTGGGTAACTTGTCGGCTGAGAGCCACAATTTTATTCAAGTAGTCCTCATACTCCTGAGCGGCTGTTTTGCGTTCTTGAATCAGTTTATCCAAGAGTTCCGACATTGGGCCGAAATACTTGGGGTTGGTGGGGCGTTGTTCGATGATAACTTTGCGTAGGTTGTTCTCAATGGTTTCGGCAACGGCTTCTGGGTTTTGTCTGATGCCTTTGGGTAGGGTATTGACTGCATCCTTGCCCCGATCGACAATCAACTCAATCAGCGTCATGTCCTCAAACGTGGAAAGCACTTCGCTCTCTTCTGCGCCAATGTAGCTATCGATCAGGTGGCGCATGGCGGGTTCATAAGCTTTCAGGTCGATCGCATCCCCGCTGGCAAGTTTGACTTCGGCGCGAATCTGTTCGTAATATTTGACTTCCTGTTTAATGGTTTCAATTTCAGCAGAAGAATAGCCAGCTTCTAGCATATCGTTTGCTAGATTAGCGTAAGCTCGAACTAGAGAAGCGGTGAGTTTGTAGAGGCTAACTCGCTTTTGTTCGTGTTCTTTTACTAAATCTGGGTCTTCGGTGTTGGAACCACAGAAATAACGGATGTAGGCCAGGGTATTTTTTGGCGGTTCTACAGGTTCGCACAGGGCTTTGATGCTTTCTCTGGCAGTTTCTAAACGTTCGACGCCCTTTTCCAGGCGATCGCTCAACAACCCCTCCACATCGCCTCGATCGTAGTCCTCAAATGCTTCGGCGGTGTAGTCGAGAACGGATTTCTCCAGGCTGTTGAACAAATCT
Organism: Microcoleus sp. S13_C5; assembly: GCF_036700845.1. Classification (NCBI taxonomy): domain Bacteria; kingdom Bacillati; phylum Cyanobacteriota; class Cyanophyceae; order Oscillatoriales; family Microcoleaceae; genus Microcoleus; species Microcoleus sp. S13_C5. The sequence continues at coordinate 4,753 of NZ_JAUBPR010000150.1, read as the reverse complement.
TTGTAATCGATAATATAACCATACTCTTTATCGTCACCATCGAGTCGATTAACGCGACAAATCGCCTGAAACAAACCATGATCTCGCATGGTTTTATCTATGTAGAGATAGGTGGTGGGAGGCGCATCGAAACCAGTCAGTAGCTTATCCACAACAATCAGCAGCTTCATCTGGGCGGGTTCATCAACAAATTTATTTTTGACCTCTTCCTCAAAGGCTTCGGGGGTTTTACCATTCAGCATTTTTTGGTAAATATCATACTGCCGCTGCTTGTCGGTGTATTCGTCTCCGCCAGTGCTTTCGCCTCTGATGCTTTGGAGGGAGCCATCGTAAGAGGTGACGATCGCGCATTTTTTGAAGCCGCGATTCTGGAATAACTCATAATATTTGCAGGCTTCGTAAATGCTGCCTGCCACCAACAGAGCATTGCCCCGATTACTTTGGAGACGGTCTTTGGTTTCAAAGTCTAATAGGATATCGCTGACAATTTTTTCTAGTCTGTATGCCGAACTCAAAACCTTTTGCAAGGTACCCCAGCGCTGTCTTAGTTGAATCTTGGCTTGTGCGGTTAAGCCTCTAGTTTTTACTTCAAACCACTGGTCGATTTTGGTTTCGGAAGTGATGAATTGATCGACATTGCGGGCTTCGTAGCGTAAATCTAGAACTACTTTATCGGCTACGGCTTCCTGAAATTTATAGGTATGAATGTAACCGCCAAAAACCTCAATGCTATTGTGTTTATCCTTTTTGAGTAACGGCGTACCGGTGAAGCCAATAAACACGGCATTGGGCAGAATTTCCTTCATGGCATCGTGCAGCTTGCCTGATTGGGTGCGGTGGCATTCATCTACAAATACATAGATATTGCCTTTGGAGGAGAAATCTGAGGGGAGACTTCGCTTGAGGTCTGCAATGTAGCGGTCGTAGTCTGCATCGCTGACTTTATCTTTATCTTTTTTACCGAATTTATGAATTAAAGAACAGAGTAGCCAGGGGGTCGTGCAATCTAGTTTATCGATCAGGTCGCTGCCGTTTTTGGTGCGATAGATGTCTTCGTTAACGCCTTTAAAAACCTTCTCAATCTGCTTGTCCAGTTCATCGCGATCGGTCACGATCAGGACACGGGCATCCCTCCTATTTTCGCGAATCCATTTGGTCAGCCACACCATTGTTAGACTTTTGCCACTGCCTTGGGTGTGCCAGATGATGCCGCCCTTCCGTTGTTGCAGAAAGGTTTGAGCGGCTTTAACACCAAAATACTGGTTATGACGGCAAACTTTTTTGATGCCACGATCGAACACAATGAAATTGTGGATTAATTCGAGGAATCGTTGTTTTTCGCAAAGGCGCAGCAGCGTAAAATCGAGTGCGTTGTCGGCCATCCCGCAGTCTAAACTGGATAAATATTTGTTTTCTTTAGGGTCTGTTTGAGGATTATAGTGTGGGTTTTCTTCTTTCCAGGTGAGATAATATTTTTCGGGAGTTTCGATCGTGCCGTAGCGTAAGCCTTGCGTGTCATTGCCTGCCATAACGAACTGCATGGTAGCAAAGAAGGATTTGATAAACCTTGATGTTTGGTTATCCAGGTTTTGACGGATGCCTTCAGCAACGGAGACTGTGCTGCGTTTGAGTTCTAATACACCCAAGGCGATACCGTTGACATACAGCACCACATCCGGGCGTTTGGGATTTTCGCCTTTAACGGCGACCTCTTCGGCAATAGCGAAGTCGTTTTCTAAGGGGTTTTTCCAATTAATCAGCCAAACGGTTTGGGTTTTTTCGCCGACTTCTTCCCGGACTTTGACCCCATAGCGTAACAGGCTGTAGACGGCTTTGTTGATGTCGTAGAGGCTTTTACTTTGGTTGTCTGCGACTTGTTTGAGTTCATACAAAGCTTTGTTAATCAGGCTGTCGCTGTAGCTTTGTTTGCGGCGCAAAAAGTTGGTGAGGAGGTCGGTTTCGATATGGCTGTTATTGGAGCGATCTTGCCAGTTGCCAAGATAGCCATAGCCTAAGTGCTGCTGAAACAGTTGCACAACACGATTTTGGGTTAAGCGTTCCCGTTCTCCGACTTGACTCATAGCAGTCGAGTCCTCCCAGTGAGAAGTTCCTGCATCATTCCCTGTTTGATAGCCTTGTATTTATCGCGTTTTTGCTCTAAGGCTTTGATTTCGGCATCCATGTCAATGAGGACTTGGGCGATCGCTTGTTGTTCGTCAACACAGGGCAAATAGACTTCGATATTCTCAATTGTTTTAGCGTTAAGGCTGGGAACTCCTGATGCTTCATTATAGGAATACCAATTAATTAAATTAAACCGATAGAAAACAAATTTTGGAAAGGCGTTATTGAATATTTCTGTATAAAACAAAGTGTCTATCGTCCAAAAGGGGCTATCCATATATTGAGGAACGTCAATCGTTCCTTTTCGTCCAATTAGCACTGATGGCTTATCATATAAGTAAGTCTTTGCTCTGCCAATTTCGCCACCAGTAGCTAAGATGGGAAATGGACCATTCTCCTCGGCTATATCATGCTGACTTTTTCCGTGTCTGACTTTTAATATTTCCCCCAATCTTTTTATCTCCCACTCGCTGCTAAAACCGGGCAGGCGTTTTTTGCCCATGAGGAGTTGGTGCATCGCTCCTTGCTTGATGTTGCGCTTTTTCGTGATGAGGCGATCGAGTTCTGCGAGCGCGGCATCGGTATCACTTAGAGCTTGTGCGATCAATCTTTGTTCTTCCGGCGATGGCATTGGCACAATCAGATTTCGGATTTGTTCGATATTAACCCGTTTGAAAGTCGAGCCCACCATCAAATCGGCAAGCTGTTTTAGGACTATAGGAGATTGAATGATTGCTTGCATATAATCGCTTGAGAATTCAGGTTGCTTTTTTCTTAACAAACATACATCCTGTCCCATAGCAAAAGGAGGATGCCATTCAGCAACCTGAGCAACTTCTCCAACTGTCACATTACGGCTAAAAATTAAGTCTCCAAGCTGTGGTTTTCGTCCACCTTCAATGAGAGCTAAGTAATAGTTTTCTGTTGTTTTTTTTGCATTTTCAAGCTCTACAAAACGGCTTTGAACTTCTCTAATACTTGCTACTGGAATACCAACATCGACGAATTTTGCTGTTAAATGCTTGCAGTCGGTAACAGTCCAAAATTGTTGGAAATTACCTATATTCCAATCCTGCGGCGTTAGTCCGAGCGCAGTTTGTTGATAGCCTTTTGGTATATTCGTTTGCATCATCGCACCATCCCCATCTTCTTCAAATGAGCATCCACCCGACTCGTCAACTCATCCACCCGACTTGTCAACTCTGGTAAAGGTGCTTCATACCTTTCTGCCAGCTCCTTAATCCGTTGCGTCAACCGTTGCGAAATCCGCTCCATTTCTGAATTTATTGTTTGGTGCAAAGTGGGCATCCACTTATCATCTACTACCAGCGTTTGAATCTCATCCTGCGTTAGATAACCGTATTTTTTTAACACACATTCATCTAAAAATTGAGTCCTGTCTTTTATTTTTTTAGTAATTTTTGATTCTTCCTCAATCAGTTCTAAGTAAGCCTTTAACACCTTCAACTCATCCGCAAACGTTGCATTATTATTAATTTTCTTAATGCGATCCTTCACATTCACTGGCGTAATTTTGCGACTGTCATTGGTGACTTCTTCCAGCAAACCCTCCTCGCCACCGTGTTCTTCTTGCAGTTCCTCCTCCTTGCGAACAATGTCATCTCTTTTCGCTTCCAGGTTTTCAATCGTCGCCTGTTGATCTTTAAAATAGCGGTTAATCATCAACTCCTTGGGAATTAGTTCGCAGATAAAATCTGTAACTGCACCTTTTTTATTCCTCACCACTTTCATATCTGCTTTCCACCCATCCTCAACCAGAATATAAACATCATCCTTCATACTCTCTACCCAATAAGTCATTAGGTGCTGATAGACATCGTATTTATCAATCAAACTTTTTCCCGTAAAAGCTTGCAACAAATCTTCTGAAAGACTGTAAATAATATCCTTGGGATTATCTCCCGGTTGAATAGCTTTCAGCAAAGGAGTATGTTTTGCTTGCCACCCTTCAAAAACTGCCTGAATTTCTTGCCCATAGGTAATAAATTCGGGATAGTCAAAAATGTAGGTTCTGACTTCCCCTATGGAGATTTTTAGTTTTAAATATCCAGGGCGATCTGCTATTTCAAATAGCTTTTGCTTTAGCATCGGATACACCTGCCAATACTCACTCAACGCCTCAACGTCTCGCTTCGGAATGCCTCCCAACAAATGCGCCTCAATATCCTGAATATCCTCCTCTTCGTGGCTGTCGATGTAGCGGGGAATATTCAGGTTGTAATCGTTTTTGGAGTCGGCAATTTCCTCAAATGGAACAAAGCGGGAATACTTCGGAATCTCTAGCTGTCGATTAAACACATCAACAATTTTGTGAATATCCTGCTCCCGCAATCGATTTTTGTTGCCATCTTTGACAAAGCTCTTGCTAGCATCCATCATAAAAATGCCCTGGCTATCCTGGGCATTTTCCTTATCCAGCACAATGATGCAGGCAGGAATTCCCGTCCCAAAAAACAAGTTCGGTGGCAAGCTAATAATGCCTTTAATCTCGGGAGCGTGTCACTTTTGCGATGAGTATAAATACTCATGAACCCACCATGACTTTTTTACCGATCATCAGTATAATAGGCGATAATTATCATCTCTTCCCACTGGATATATAATCATG
>NZ_JAUBPR010000149.1:0-13612 GCF_036700845.1 Microcoleus sp. S13_C5 | reverse complement strand
TCGATGTGTGTTCTCTGTTTGACCCTCATGAATGAGTGTCAGTAACATCATACCTCATCTTTCTGAGAAAGGCTATAAGTACGTTAAAAAGTGCGCTACTAGCTCAAGGGGCGAACGTTTATAGAACCCATCTGAGATCTAAGCGGCTGTAAGCCTTATCAGCATCAGCCTAATAACAATAGTCCGGAGAGTTTTTAGTTCCTAGTCTGAAACCCTTGATTGTTCCTTGGTAGTTCGATTGCCAAATCGCCTTAAAAGCCATATTCTACGGTTGGTTATCAAAAACTGTCCGAAGTCTTGTAATAAAACAAAGATTAACCTTGGCACTGGCATCAACCAGAGTTCTCTCAAAATTACTGACGAGGATTTTGCACGTCTCTATCCAAGCATTTGCCCCTTCTCTTCTCCTACCTTGCCACAACCGGAAAAAACAAGCATTCGAGGATGATCCACTCTTCGTCTGTGAGGCTGGTAGAGTATGGCATAACTGCTGGATACGAATTTTGCAGTCACTTTACTTCAATACAGTAAAAAATGTCAAATGGGTTCTATAAAAGCGATCGCCATTCCCACTCCCCCATCCCCTGAAGCCCGTGAAGCGTAGCTATCCGGTAGGGAATCGCCCTTTTATCCAAAATCAAAATAAGTAGACAGACAAAAAAATTAGTCCGCCTACTTAATCGCTAACTACAAATCACTCCCACTCGATCGTTCCCGGTGGCTTAGAAGTAATATCGTAAACCACCCGGTTCACCCCCTTAACCTCATTCACAATCCGGTTCGAGATCAGTTCCAACAAATCGTAAGGAACCCGCGCCCAGTCAGCCGTCATCCCGTCTTCACTCTTAATAAACCGCAAGACGATCGGGTAAGCATAAGTGCGCTGATCGCCCATCACCCCTACACTGCGAATCGGTAGCAAAACTGCAAAAGCTTGCCAAAGTTCACCGTACAATCCGTGGCGGTTAATTTCCTGGCGAACAATGAAGTCAGCATCCCGCAAAATATTTAGTCTCTCTGCGGTAACTTCTCCTATAATCCGAATCGCCAATCCCGGGCCGGGGAAAGGTTGCCGATTCACGATTTCTTCGGGAAGCCCGATCGACCGGCCGACTTTTCGCACCTCATCCTTAAACAGTTTTCGCAGCGGTTCAATCAGCTTAAATCGCAAATCTTTCGGCAAACCCCCCACGTTGTGGTGGCTTTTAATTTTAACAGCAACTCGCTCGCCACTTTTCGGGTCTACATTAGTGTCAGCCGACTCAATCACATCCGGGTAAAGAGTACCTTGGGCGAGGTAGTCGAAGGGACCTAGGCGCTTCGATTCTTCTTCAAATACGTTGATAAATTCGTGACCGATCCGCTTGCGTTTTACTTCAGGATCGGTAATCCCTTCAAGTTGAGCTAAAAAGCGTTCGCGAGCATTAACATACTCAACATCAATGTGGAATTGCTCTTTAAATAATTTTACCAACCGTTCCGGTTCATACTTCCGCATAAACCCTTGGTCGATAAACATACAGGTAAGTTGGTCGCCGATCGCCTTGTGCAGCAAGAAAGCCAAAGTAGAAGAATCTACACCGCCCGATAGAGCCAGCAAAACTCGTTTCTCTCCGACTTGCTCTCGAATTTCGCGAATCGATTGCTCTACAAAAGTAGCAGTCGTCCAAGTCGGTTCGCACTCGCAAATGTGGTAAACAAAATTGCGAATTAAAGCTATTCCCCCGATCGAGTGAACTACTTCTGGGTGAAACTGAACCCCGTACAAATTTTTCTCGTGGTTAGCAACAGCAGCAGACGGAGTATTGTCCGTGTGAGCGAGGATCTCAAAACCCGTCGGCAGTTGAGTACACGAGTCTCCGTGGCTCATCCACATCGTGCTGCCCTCTTCGACATTTGTCAGCAAATCCGTAGGATCGTCAATAAATAGCGAGGCTTTGCCGTATTCCGCTAATTTAGAGCGCTCAACCGTGCCTCCGAGCTGCTTTACCATCAACTGCATCCCGTAACACACTCCCAACACCGGTATTCCCAAATTCCAAATTTCTGGGTCGCAGTGGGGTGCTTTTTCATCGTATACAGAACTCGGGCCTCCTGAAAGAATAATTCCTTTAGGATTGATAGCTTTTAACTGTTCTGCCGTAGTCCGGTAAGAAATTACTTCTGAATATACTTGAGTTTCGCGAATTCGACGAGCAATCAGTTCGGAATATTGCGAACCGAAGTCGAGAATCACGATAATCTGGCGCTCTATCTGCTCCACAAAAGAGTTTGTGAGGTCTGATTCAGTTTTTATTTGAGTAGTCACGGTTATTGCGTAATTGCTAATTGCTAATTGGGTCGAAAGTAGGGGAGGTATTTGTCGCTGCTTCAGTACAAGACTGAGGAAGGCGAGCCAGCATTAGTCGCTAGGAATAAATCTTATTTATACTAGATTGCTGTTAGCGATCTTAGTCGATTAATAGGGTCGAGGGCAAGCATAGATTTACTTCAATCCTTACCCTAATTAATTGAACTCTTGGGTCAAAAACTGCGTCCCGAAGCAACCTAGTATAATTAAGGTCTAGGGACAAAGAATTATTACTTGTTAAATATTATCCCTGAGCGATGTTTTAAACAGAATTTAGGGATATTCACACTAGATTAACAAATTTGAGTCAAAAATGTATCTCCTATATCACTTTTAACAATAATTTTGCGATCGCGCCCGAACATCACCGATCCCACGGGGATTCTTCGGTTGGTGTGAGTAAAAATGCAATCCGATGAGCGCAAGTCTATTTGTCGGGCGATGTCGCCGTAAATTCGATCGACCCAATTGCTCCCAAACTCGGCGTCTAAAGCCCGCAGTTGCCCGAGAGCCTCTTCGGCTGTCGCTGCGGCAAAAATTGCGGAACACGCATCGGCGGGCATTCCAGCTTTAGCACAGTAAGCTGTGAGAATTTCCCTGCGCCCGTCGGCGAGGTGGTGGTGAGTGTGAAAAATTCCCGCCGCCAATTTCATCAGTTTCCCGTGATAGCCAAAGAGCAAAATTGACTGCACGCCCTGATATCCTGCTTCTACCAGCAGCGGGCCGAGCCAGTTAGCGGTTTTGACGAGCCGATCAGGATTAATCCCCAGTTGTCGCGCTAAATCCAAGCCGTTTTCGCCGATGCAGAAAACCAAACAGTCAAACAGTTCGGCTTTTTGTTGCAGTTGTTCGCGGTAAACTTCCAACTGTCCAGGGGCACTCAGCGGTTGAGAAATGCCAGTTGTACCCAGCAGCGAAAGTCCTTCTACCACACCGAAAGCTTCGTTAGAAGTGCGGGTGGCTAGTTGGCGCCCAGACGGCAGAATCAGGGTGACAGTAATTTTTTCGGACGGTGCGAGGTCTAGGCTCAGATTCGATCGCAGCAGCCGCATTGCGTAATCATAGATCGCCGCCCCTCCACCGACTGTGTGACGCCCTATACCTTCACCGCCGAGAATCACAATCTGCTCTCCCTCTCCCCCATTCTCTCCCTCTCTCCCCCTTTCTCCCCCTTCCCAATTCCCCAATTCCACCATTGCCCAAACGGGGGTATTGCGAGTCAGATCGAGATTGTCCCCCGGATCGGAGCGAGTCACTCCTAAAGCGGTATTAGTTTTGAGTACAGACGCCTGTTCGATCGGAATTTCTGCCGTTATTTGCGGTTCCAGTAAATTTACTGATACGCTATCTAGAGAGTGTATACCCTCACGCAAGCACCGCAAAGCTGCAAGTGCGGCTGCACAGGCAAATACTGGCAGTGTATACCCGGATAAAGGTTGAGTTTTGGTCACGATCAAATGCAGAAATCCGTAAATTTGCCTATTATTGACATCACACCTTAGCAGTGATATCTCTCAAACGTTTAATTTTAATTCTAGGGTTTGCTATTATCTGCAGTTAGCGTAATTTTTGTCAACTATAATTTTGTCCTGTGAGTTGCCGTGAAGTAAGCAACACTTTTTTGAGGTGCGAGCGCCAATAACCCACTCCGAAGCTTTGCCGGCACCTGGGGGCGATTTTCACAAAAAACCCGGACTCTCGATCGCGAGCGCTGGGACTGAACAAACGGATTCCAGGAATTAGGTAAAAATCGTTAGCAGCTATACTCGGCAAGTCGATCGTACTTCATTCTATAGATTTAGCTAGCCGTAAAGGTTTGAGAGCGGAATGGAGGATCTCGCGCGAAATTTGCTTTGGCCCTTGGGGAGACTTGTTTGAGGCGGAATTCGAGAAATTTTTGGTATGCCAAATGCTGCGTTCGCTTCCGGGTTAAGCCCTAAAACTTACTTGTTTACAATTAGCAAATTTATATCTCCCAAGCGGTTGATGTTCCAGTAATCGCTTGGCATCTATATTAATAACCATTACCCGGAAGTGCCAGTCTAGCTTTCAAGCTCACATCTTGAAGGCGGGGCTGGTTTTATCTTAACAGGCTAGCTCAGCAATTTTTAGCAGAAAGATTAAATTTTCTTGACGCCAGCGCGTGAAAAAGAATTTAATGACCAGCCAGCCTCAAAACCATGCCCCACATGGGTTTAGTAGTTTTTAATCTAAAATCTAAAATCTAAAATCGATTGACTATGGTTGAACCAGTTGCAGAGTTAAATGAACATCTATCTCTTCAGACTCCAGAAATAGTAGATCAGAAAATATTTCAGCTCGTTCTCTCTCCAAAAATAGCTCTCAAATTTTCCAAAAAAGACGTTCGATCGACCCTGAAAGCCTCAACTCAAGACGGCGTTTTTGCCACTATATTCGAGTCTGCGACCACCGGCGTGCTGCTGAGCAACTTCTTGCTGCAACTCGGCGCGAGCAGCGTGGAAATAGGTATATTCTCTGCTATTCCGATGGTGGTAAATCTCCTGCAACCATTAGGAGCATACATCGCTGACCGGACAACCAGCCGCCGCTGGTACAACCTATTTGTATTCAGCGTTTCGCGGCTGCTGTGGCTGGTGCTGGCGGTGGCAATTGTTTGGGGTTCCCAGCACGCAGACCTCGACCAACTGCTGCAATGGACACTGGTAACAGTCGTAGCAGCTAGTATGCTGGCAGCTTTTGCCAATTCTAGCTGGTTCAGTTGGATGGCTGCTGTGGTTCCTCAGCGCTTGCGGGGACGCTATTTTGGCTTTCGCAACAGTGCTGTCAGCCTCATCACTTTGCTGGGAGTGCCGTTGATGGGATTGGGAGTGTCAACTTGGGACGGCGGGCCAATTTTGGGCTACGGTATTGTTTTATTGGTGGGTGTTTTGGCGGGAATGATTAGTTTGGGGTGTCAATCCTTCATGGTTGATGTGAATCCCCAGGTATACAAAAAAGATGCAGAGAACGATCGACTTACAGAGAAAAAAGCAAAGCAAATAACAGATTTTGTGCCTTCTGTGCTGAAAGATTCTAATTTTTTAATATTTATTCTTTACTTCAGTGTGTGGACATTTGCTGTTAATCTCAGCGCGCCTTTTTTTAATATCTACCTGCTGAAAGATTTAAGCTTGGATGTGAGTTTAGTAACGATTTACACCAGCTTAAGTTCCGGCGCAAATCTAGTGCTGCTGATGTTTTGGGGTAAGTTGGCCGATCGCTGGGGAAATCGCCCGCTGCTAATTGCGGTTGGGCTGGTGGTGGCCGTAACCCCTGTGCTGTGGTTGGGTACGGGGAATTACCCGTTTGCCCTCTGGGTGTGGCTGCCGCTGCTGCACTTGTTGGGGGGAACGACTTTAGGCGCGATCGGGCTGTGTACTAACAATATTCAAATGGAGATCGCGTCGATCGAGCAACCTTCGACTTATTTTGCGATCGCCGCAGCAGTTGCGGGATTAGCTGGGGCTTTGGGAACTACCGCCGGCGGCTTTCTTGCCGAACTTCCCGGCATGAGTTTGGGAGCAGTGTTTGCCCTCTCGGCTACTGTGCGGCTGATTGCTATTCTGCCTTTAGTTTTGGTGCGAGAACCTCGTAGCCAGTCGCTGCGGTCGATCGTCCCCACTTTGGGACGTTTCAATTTAAACCGGGGCTAGGAAATTTTCGCACAAATTTGCTGATCGAGAAACCAGAAAAACCCACAGATTGTTAAAAACTTCAAGCACATCGCAGAAAACCTGAGACTGCTTGAAACAAATTTTAATCCAAAACCTAGTCCAAACCTGCTATGTGTTCGGCCAATACGTCACCATCATCTTGCCGCCAACTGACAAATCGATAAGATATAGCTGTTCTAAAAACTCACCTAGCCGACCGTAAATGTGTTTAAAGGTTTGTTAGATAGGGCGTCGTAGCACTACTTCTGTTACGAGAATCGAGTATTTTCTTCCCAGAACCCATCCTCCTATTTCACGCTGTAAATCTTTTACGTCTTAGGAGAATCGAGGATTTTTCCAGAACCCAACCTACTATTTCATAATGTAAAAATTTTGTCTTAAGAAATATAAACAAAATTCACATTTTAATACAAGAAACTCAACTACGTGGTGTTTTGGGACTAATATCCTGGCAATCGAAATAGCTAAAGATTGCCCAGCCACATAACAATTTCGAGCCAAAAATTAGCAGGGCTCGCCTGACGCGACAGAAAAACCGGAATTGGCAATTCTCTTGTAACCGATTACCAAAGACAGGTCGCTCTCAACTTTCAAATTCAAAGAGAGAACTTAAAAATGAAACGTCTGATCGTTTGCTGTGATGGAACTTGGCAACAACTCAATAGTAGTTACCCAAGTAATGTGATTAAGCTTGCCCAGGCAGTGAAATCCAGTGGCAGTGACGGGGTTCCGCAGATCGTGTTTTATGACGAGGGAATTGGATCGGATAGTAACAAGATTTTGGGCGGAGCCACTGGACTGGGAATCGATAAAAATATACAAGATGCCTATCGTTTTCTTTCTCTCAACTATGAGAAGGGTGACGAAATATATCTATTCGGGTTCAGTCGCGGTGCTTACACAGTCAGGAGTCTAACCGGCATGATTTATTGCTCCGGTCTCCTATCCCGCCCTCATATTACCAGGGCATCAGAAGCTTACGAGCTTTACCGTAAACGAGACATTAAACCAAAGGATCGGGTAGCAGCCAATTACCGCGAAGATTACGGCGATCGCGTCCCGATTACCTTGCTTGGTTGTTTCGACACCGTTGGAGCCCTTGGTATTCCTACTCTACCCGCCTTCAAGAAGTATGACGAACAGCTCAAGAAAAGGTACAGATTCCACGACACCACTTTAAATAAGTTAATTCAAAATGCGTTGCACGCCGTGGCGATCGACGAAGTTCGCGAAATCTTTGATGTTACGCCTATGAAAAAAAATCCTGATGTTGAGAAGCAGCGGGTTATTCAAGTTTGGTTTCCCGGCTCGCATATCTGCGTCGGCGGTGGAACGGAAGAATACAGCGGTTTATCAGATGCCGCCTTACAATGGATGATCGATTCAACCCGTAACCTTGGATTGGGGCTTGAATTCGATATAAGTGCCATTCCCACAGGTATCAATCCCAATTATGAGATTGATTTTAAAAACAATCCTGGGTTCTTCAAATTGGCAGGAATCAAGTTCCGCGAGGTGGGCGATGCTATTGAGGATCTTCACGAAAGCACGATCGAGCGATTGAAAAAACGCCCAGACTATCGACCTAAGAATCTGCAAAATATTCTCTCCAAAGTAATTGAAGATATAGAAAAATGATAAAAGTTTATCAAGCTCTCATAACCGAACAGAAGAAGAGTTTGTAATCTATCTAATCTAGAACAATCGAAAGGAAAAGCAATCATGACAAGAGATACATCTAGAGATGGATTGAGCAACAAAGCTTTAGCATATACGTTGACTCATTTCAAACCAATTTGGGATTTAGTTCAAAGTTACGAGCCTCTGAAACGTAAACTAAACAAATTTTTTCTCAATAGTATCATTTACAAACTTCCGACTCGCCCGCTTCCCTATAGCTTAATGGGTTTAGATCCCAAAATTCCTGGGACAGATATTCCCAAGAAAACTGATACCTATATCTCTTGGGATTCACTTACAGACAAGACTTATACTGGGCGACATTTACCTCCCGACCCAGAATTTAACAAAGAAGGGAATTTACCACCACTGGACAAATTAAAGACGTTATTCCAGAAAAGAGATGGAAAAACCATTTATTCGGAAAAATCGACTCTGCTCTTTCCCTATTGGGTCCAGTGGTTTACAGATAGTTTTCTGCGGATCGATCAGCAAAACCGCTTCAAAAATACCTCCAATCATCAGATTGATATGTGTAATGTTTACGGGTTGACCCGCAAACAAACAAATATGCTCAGAGCTTTCAAAGACGGTAAATTTAAAACCCAAAAACTCAAGCGCCAAGATGGCGTAGAAGAAGAATATCCACTCTTTTATTATGCCGATCCTGAGCAGGGTATTATCGATCCTCAATTTGAAGGTCTTCATGCACCCCTTAATGATGAGAAAAGACAAACCCCCGGAAAGAAAGGCAAGCTATTTGCAATGGGAGTTGAACGGGCAAACGTCCAAATTGGCTATGTCATGCTCAACACTTTATGTATCAGGGAGCATAATCGAATTTGTGATGTTTTGTCCAAAAGCTATCCCCAATGGGATGATGAGAGACTCTTCCAAACCGCGAGAAATATTCTCATGGTGATTGTTCTCAATATCATTATGGAAGAGTACATTTTCCACATTACGCCCTATAATTTTAGGTTCTTTGCCGATCCAGAAGCTTTTACCAAAGAAAGTTGGTATCGAGAAAATTGGATGGCGATTGAGTTTAGTTTTGTCTATCGCTGGCATAGTGCGGTTCCTGAAACCTTTGTCTATGACGGCAAAGAAAAATCCATGTACGATTCCCTCTGGAATAATCAGATGTTAATCGATAAAGGGTTGGGTGCATTGATGGAAGAAACTTGTTCCCAACCAGGCACTAGAATTGGTTTGTTTAACACACCTGATTTTAAGATCGCAGGAACACCCTATACATTTATTGATGCTACCGAACTAGCATCTGTTAAACTCGGACGGCAGGCGCAGTTAGCCAGTTATAACGATTACCGCGAAATGTGTGGTTATCCCAGGGTGACTGATTTCAATCAAATTACGGGTGATGAATACGCTCAACAGAAATTAAAAGAGTTGTACGGTCATGTTGATAAGATTGAATTATTTGTCGGATTGTACGCTGAAGATGTCCGGAAAAATTCAGCTATTCCGCCTTTAGTAGCACGGATAATTGGCATTGATGCTTTCTCCCAAGCTTTAACTAATCCTTTGTTATCGCCTAAAGTCTTCAATAAGGAAACTTTTTCTGAGGTTGGTTGGGAAATTATCCAAAATACCAAAACAGTCTCTGATTTAGTGAATCGTAATGTTCCTCCAAGCGATCCCAAGTACAAAGTCTCCTTCGATCTTTAAGTTGTAGCTGACAACTAAGACTCAAGGTAGTGGGGGGGAGCAAACACACCTGCGCCCTCAAAAATGAGGAAGAAAAAGGCGATATTTTCGCAAGCGATCGGCTACGGCAATTCAGGAGTAATTGCACCAGCAGTTATACTGTTTAACAGATGCAACGGTTTTTGTAGAGCCTTTTTTAGCGATTAACCGAAGGTTATGTTATGAACAAGAAGTTATTTACCGAATATCCCGAACAAGACGAACGCAAATATTACGATCTTTTGGTTGAGCAGGCCAAGCTTCGGATGGATAATCTTTACGGCAATAAGGAGCGGGCGCTGCGAGATACTCACGCCAAAACCCATGCTTGCGTTAAAGGAACTCTGGAAATTTTTGACTTTGATGAGGAAGCGATTAAACGGGAATTGGGCAAACGTGCTTCGTTAACTTCTTCGCAACTGAATGCGATTTCCCTTAAGCAAGGTTTGCTGGCAAAACCCAAACAATATGCTGTTTGGTTGCGATTTGCTAACGGGGCTACCAAAGTATACCCTGATTACCAAAAAGATTCGCGCTCAATATCACTGAAAGTCATGGGGGTGGAAGGGGAACGACTCCCGCAAAGCCACGAGTCAAAAACCCAGGACATCATTGTTCACAATTCAGAGATATTTGTGAGCCAAACCATCAAAGACTACTACGGCTTTTTTTCTGCTCTGGTTGAATCACCAGAGACATTGAAAAAGTGGCTAATGCGACATCCCAGACACTTTCTAGCGGTCTCAACGCTTACTGGTAGCCGGACTCCGAAGAGTTTGCTAACAGCAAAATATTGGAGCGGTTCACCCTCTGCTTTGGGTCTCAATCCCGATTTCGATCCCTCGCAACCTGGTGTAGTTCCTGTCGAATATCCGGCTGTAATTAAGTATGGGTTTACTCCGGTTTCATGCAAACCACCTCACGAGATAATTCCAGAACAATCTCGACCGGGAATTCCTAAAATTCCCTTTGTCGATCGCGCTAAAGCCTTGGGTTTAGATCCCAATAAACCAGACAATTATTACCGGGACGATCTAATTCAAGCCTTGGCGAAACCTGATGCCCAATACTGGTGGGATTTTGGCATTCAGTTCCAAACCAGCCTAAAAATGCCGATCGACGATGGCATCAATGTCTGGAAGGAAAAGGAATCACCCTTCTTGAGAGTAGGTCGTCTCACCGTGAAGCATCAGATTATTGATTATGAAAAACAATCTGATTTCAACGAAAACCTGAGATATTCTCCCTGGAACGGCTTGGCAGTTCATCGTCCAGTAGGTGCGATCAATCGGATACGCGGTGTTGTTTACCCGGTTGTAGCGAATTATCGCCTTCAAAAGCGAGGTCTTGTCCACCAAGAACCAACCGGAGAAGAAACTTTTTAAGGGAATAATTTGAGGCTGGGACATCATTTAATGCCATCAGCCAGGTGTCGTCTGAGTAAATGGCAACTCAAAGAAGTTAACAAGCGAAACCTTCAAAAAATCCCATCCCTTTTTAGGGGGTGGGAGTGTTGAAAATTATTAATTTTTAGTGCTCAGTCCTTAGTCCTCATTATTCATTAGCAATTAATCAATAACTGGGTTCGTACCCAATTATTAATTATTCTGCTAGCAACCAACTGATGACTAATGACTTAAGCTTGCCGTGAGTAGTATTCCACGACTAGCAGTTCGTTAATCTGTAGAGCAATCCACTCGCGTTCGATAACGCCATTAACTTTGCCAACCAGTTTTTGCTTATCAAATTCCAAGTGATTCGGCAAGTGAGCCAAGCCTGGGTCTTTGAGATTAGCTTCTACCATTGTGCGCGAGCGCTCTCTATTTTTCACCGCCACTACATCACCAGGCTTGCACTGATAGCTGGCGATATTGACTTCACGGTCATTGACAGTTATGTGACCGTGATTTACCAATTGTCTAGCGGACGGAATGGTTGGAGCCATTCCCATCCGAAACACAGTATTGTCCAAGCGCATTTCCAAAAATTGCAGTAACACTTGACCTGTGGAGCCCGTGACACGGCGGGCTTTGCGGACGTAACGGAGCAGTTGGCGTTCCGTCACACCGTAATTGAAACGGAGTTTTTGCTTTTCTTGCAAGCGAACCGCATACTCAGAGAGCTTTTTGCGGTTTTGACCGTGCTGTCCAGGCGGATAATCTCGTCTGGGGGTTTTGCGGGTTAGACCCGGCAACTCTTTCAGGCGACGGACGATTCTCAATCGGGGGCCTCGATATCGAGACATTTATTTTCCTCTCTAATATCTGTATGCAATTTTATGCAGACTCTATATTATATGTTGGTAACGGTCAAAATTCCAACAAAGATCAATAAAAAAACGATCGACCGGAGGGCGATCCATAATGTGCGGTAAATTCTGAAGGAAAAGCCGATCGCTCGATCGCCCCAATCAGCCAAACAAACTCACTACTCGATCTGCCATGCACAACCGCAATTTTTCCCGCACTTCTTCCCCAAACCCAGCACCGACAGGCTCAAACCCTACCGCGCGCTGGATATTGGCTTTCGGCACGCACCTAGCAGCACTTGGTTTGTTGGCCAGTGCACTGCCAATCTCACCAGCATCAGCCATCACTATTAGATTTCCTCGCTCTAGGAATCCCTATCGCGTCTGCGCCCTGGAACTAATCGAAGCCGGAGTGGGGGCAGAGGCAGCCGCCGCCGCTTGTGCTGACGCGCTCCGCCCCCGCGACATATCTAAATGCGCCCTCGAAATCAACCGCAAAACCAATATTTCTGGGGTCGAAGCGCTCTCTAGCTGTCGGCGGGTGAGGCGTCCCGCCGAATTGGCTACTTGCGTAGTGAATATTAACAGTAAAAGTCGAACTCAACCTGCGGCTCCCCTGGTAGTGCTGGATGGATGCCGCCGCAGTTTATTGCCACAACAGTTTGCTGAATGCGTAGTCGGCTTGAGTGGCAGGCTCGATTTTCCTACTGACAGGTTAATCGCCACTTGTCTCGACCCGAGGGAGAGCGTGAGCCAGTTGGACGCGCCTCCTGCACCTACCCCTCCTGTGGAGCTAATTCCACCGCCTTTGCCCCTCAATTAATAAAGGTTGACTGTTAACGGTTGACTGTTAACGGTTGACTGTTGACGGTTGACTGCTGACTGTTAACTGTTAACTGATGACTGTTAACTAATGACTGATGACTACTTTTTCCTAATCAAATGTCAGAAATTTTTGCTCAAATTACAGTCGAAGAATTAGCTCGCCAATTAGCAGAAACCAATGCTGATAAATTGCAGCTTGTAGACGTGCGGGAACCTTACGAAATTGAACTCGCGGCGCTGCCGGGATTTGTAGCTTTTCCGCTGAGCGAGTTTGCCGAATGGTCTGGTGAAATTGACGCTAGACTCGATCGCGACACAGAAACCCTAGTTCTGTGCCATCACGGAGTGCGATCGGCTCAAATGTGCCATTGGTTAACCGAGCGAGGATTTACCAACGTTAAAAATATTGTTGGTGGCATCGATGCTTACTCAATGGTGGTCGATCGAAGCGTCCCCCGGTATTAACATCAAATCCAGTTCTTAACTATCGTTTTTTTCAGAGTCCGCGCGATCGAATATCGGGGATAATTCTCTCTAAGGCGAACCACATTACCTCGGCGCGCGCTTGTTTTTGCAGCTTGTACTCTTCGCTGGTGCGATTCCCTACGGGATAGCTTCGCTTCACGAGCTTTTGCCACAAATCGTAAGGCTCGTTTCCGGGGGTATATGCGTGAATGACGTGCTTTCCCCCAGGCGCGAGGTGGGGGTCGAGCAGGGAGGGAATCGAGACGAGAACGACGTTTTGAGGGGCTGTAACGCCCTGTTCCCAGTCTTTGACGAAGATGTAGTGACAAGCCAAGTCCGATCGCACTCCGGCAGCATCAATTCCCAGATGCAGGTGCATGAAGCTGTCGCACTCGGGCGTCGCCTGCCGCTGTTGCCGAAACCTTTGGGGGACAGAGGTTTCAGGCAACAGTTTCAGGGTATCCCAAACGGATGCGTTGGAAACGACGGCTTTGTGCGAGCGAATAATTTTGCCCGATCGCAGCCGCACGCCCGCAGCCCGGTTGTTTTCCACCAACACTTCTGCAACGTGGGAATTTAGCAGCAACTGCCCTCCGTGGCGCTCTAAACCGCGTACCAGGGCATTTACTAAAGCTGCACTAC
>NZ_JAUBPR010000278.1:0-1601 GCF_036700845.1 Microcoleus sp. S13_C5 | reverse complement strand
TAACATTTTGAACTTCTATATTTTTCACTACGTTTAAGTTAGTTATATTATACCTCATCTTTCTAAGAAATGCTATATTGACTTGGCTGTTGCCGAAACTCTTTATAATAAGAATGAAGCCCAATAAAATTAACAGTTCGAGAGTGGCAGTACATCAAACCCTCCACATAAACCTGATTACACATCTTTGGCACCGAAAGTCTTAGGAATACTTTACAACCAGAGTTGAGGAAAATGCGCTTAGTCATAGTTCAGTATGCCGGCGATTACGCAGAAGCCTTTCAGCGTTTAGCCAAAGGTGGAAGCGAAACATACTACGCTCAAAAATATTCTGTTGATGCCGTCACCGAGATGGCAAAACGAGCGGAGTCAGTAACGGTTATTTGCTGCATGGCACCAGAATTTAACGATCTGGTTCTAGAAAACGGCGTGCGCGCGATCGCTTGCGGATTTAGTCACCCAATTAATTCCCAAAAATTGATCGAGTTAATTGCCATGCAAAATCCGACTCACTTAATCATGCGGACGATTATTCCCGACGTTTTTAAGTGGGTAAGTAAAAATAAAATTAGAACCCTGGCCGTATTTGCAGAATCTATTTCCACAACTACTTTGCGCCAGAAATTCCGCAACTATTTCCTAGCTAAGTTGTTGAATAACAAGCAAATAGAATGGGTTGGAACTTACGGCATAACTTCATCTTTATTGTTTAAAGAAATTGGAGTAAAACCAGATAAAATAATTCCTTGGGATTTCCTGATAGACAGCAATCCCGGTTCTCTTTCGCCGAAAGAACTCCCTGCTGGCATCAAAACTTGGAAACTATTTTACGCAGGCTTATTAATACAAACCAAGGGAGTTGGCGATATCTTAGAAGCCGTAGCAAAGTTAAGAGAGCGGAATATATCAGTTCACTTAAAAATAGCAGGTAAAGGCGAAGAAGAGTTTTTTTTACAGCGAGTCGAACAGTTGCAAATCAAAGATTCTGTAGAATTTATCGGAATAGTGCCAACTCAGACTTTAGAACCTTTAATGAGAGAATCCGATCTCGTGTTAGTTACTAGCAGGCACGAATATCCCGAAGGTTTTCCCCTGACAATTCAGCACGCTTTACGCACTAGAACACCGATAGTAGCTTCGGATCACCCGATGTTTAAAACCAACTTAAAGCACTGTGTTAATTCGATGATTTTTGAGGCGGGGAACTCTCAGGCTTTAGCAGAATGTATCGAAAAAGTTATTTCGGATTCAGCGCTTTACCACAATCTTTCTGTCGCTTCTCATTCAACCTGGCATGAGTTGCGTTTGCCTGTCAAATGGGCGGAATTGATTGATCGCTGGCTGGATGATTCCCCTGAAAGCAAACAGTGGTTGTTTGAAAAACGGCTGGCTGCTGAATACTACAATAAATATCTCCAATAACTGCCAAACCTTCTCGCCGCTTGGTTTCTTGTCCGAAGCGCGATCGAGGGCTTCGGACAAGAAACTAACGCTTAAATAAGGGCTTGAAGACTACATTAATCAGGCTCTCCTGAGTTTATGGTGTAAAATAGCTCAACCAATACAGTTAGAGTAATGAGCTTTCATTTAGACTATTTATT
>NZ_JAUBPR010000277.1:0-1618 GCF_036700845.1 Microcoleus sp. S13_C5 | reverse complement strand
GAAAACTGTTAAATCTCAAACAGTTAATCAGTGGTTTGACTCATTTCTATTGGTGGCCGGAGGCAAAAGTTTAATCACGGTTAATCAACCGGACATGATATGAGATGCTCACATTTTGAATTTTTAACTTGGTACATCACTATAATTATAGCAGAATAAAACGATAGCATTACTGTGCATGACTACCCAACTTTTTTCTGTTAAGATTAGAGAGCTTGAGGGTGAATACTAAAAATATAAATGAGGACTTAGGGTATGCAAAAGCGACAATTGGGGACATCACAAATTCAGATTACCCCGATAATTATGGGGACTTGGCAAGCTGGCAAGCGGATGTGGGTGGGAATTGAGGATGCTGAAACTGTCAAAGCAATGCGCGCCGCTTTTGGGGCAGGTATTACCACCTTTGATACGGCTGAGGTTTACGGAGAAGGGCATTCGGAACAAATTATCGGTCAAGCACTTTCAGATGTGCGATCGCAAGTAGTTTATGCTAGCAAAGTTTTCGCCAACCACCTGAAACCCGATTTGGTAATTGAAGCCTGCGATCGATCGCTAAAAAACCTCAACACCGATTATATCGACCTTTACCAAATCCACTGGCCCGCCGGCACTTGGAATTCCGAGTTAGTGCCAATTGCAGACACAATGGACGCCCTGAACAAGTTAAAAGAACAGGGGAAAATTCGGGCGATCGGCGTTTCCAACTTCTCCCGCGCCCAAATAGAAGAAGCGGCCCAATACGGACGCATCGACAGCTTGCAACCGCCATATTCTCTGTTTTGGCGCTGGGTAGAAAAAGATGCTATGTCCTATTGTGTGGACAATCATATCTCAATCATTGCCTATTCCTCTCTAGCTCAAGGAATATTGACAGGTAAATTCGGGCCAGAACACAAGTTTGAAGAAGGCGACCACCGCGCCAAAAATAAGCTGTTCATCAAAGAGAATTACGATCGAGTGCAAACAGCATTAAATCAACTCAGGTCAATTGCCGATCGCAACCAGACAAGCTTAGGCAACTTAGCTTTAGCCTGGTTGATTTCCCAGCCACAAACAAATGCAATTGTCGGCGCGCGCGACGGGGAACAAGCAGCCGAAAATGCTAAATCTGCTGAGGTAAAATTGAGTGAGGAGGAATTAAAAGAAATTGACGCGATCGGGCGCACCGTCACCGATCATTTAGACGATAACCCCGTTATGTGGAATTTTTAAAAGGGTTAACTTAGAACTAGCAGAACCTCTATATGTAGGGGGCGCCGAACCCCGCACCTTACCCCTATAAGTAGCGCGTAAAACCCTTTTGAGTATTAGTCCTATAAATTTTAGAAAGTCAAACAAGAGGTATAATATTTACTGCCTGCTGCAAATATTCAAAAACATAAAATCTAAAATCCATACTCCCAAATCCCCAATCTAAAATCTAAAATCTAAAGAGGTATAATATTTACTGCCTAGTGCAAATATTCAAGGCTCTACCGAACCTAGTATGTAAAAAAGTTAATAATTTTTATAAAAATTAACTACAAAGTATAAAAATGAGGCGCTGGAAAGCTATTATATATTGACTTACAGGTATTTTTATGATTAAATAAAGTTAGACATTGCATAAATTAAA
>NZ_JAUBPR010000276.1:0-1635 GCF_036700845.1 Microcoleus sp. S13_C5 | reverse complement strand
TAACATTTTGAACTTCTATATTTTTCACTCCGTTTAAGTTAGTTATATTATACCTCATCTTTCTAAGAAATGCTATAGAAGACGATATTGCTACTCGCGCTAACAAAGTCGTTATCTGCGATACAGATTCTTTAGCTACTTGTATTTGGCACAAACGTTACGTTGGTTCGGAACACCCGATGGTAGAGCAAATTGCAGACAGCCGCCGCTACGATTTGTATATTTTGACTCAGCCGGATTTCGGCTTTGTTCAGGATGGAACGCGAGAAAGCGAACATTTACGGATGACTATGCACCAGCAGTTTGTGGAGGTTCTTCAGCAGAAAGGAAAGCGGTATATTACTGTGGGAGGAGCGCACGAGTTGCGAATGTCGGAGGCAATTGGGGCGATCGATTCACTGTTGGTGTTTGAACCGTTAAAGGAGCTAGAGAATTAAGAATAAGTGGAGTGCGAGCGCGCACCTTTTATTTGCCGGCGATCGCTCTTTTGAAATATCTCTTGCTTCTCTAGATATCTATTAGAATAGTCGAACTAGGTGGTTAAAAGGATTGCAGGGAAACGATTCATGAAACTCACGGATTTGCCCCAAGATGTTCTCGATGATTTATGTCAGGATCGACAGTGGCGATTAGATATCGATCCAGGATTTGACAGCAAACACGAATTTTGGATGGCGTGGCACCATTTTCTCAAGTTACCGGAGGAATCCTACTTTGAGATCGCCGAAGATAGTCTGGCAGATTTTCTCACAGTTGAAGAGTATAACCTGCTGCTGCCAGTGCCGCGATCACACCATGCCAGCATCCATCCCATTCGATTGATTCCGAGTGCTGACCAACAGACACTCACCCTGTTTCTTCAGGACTCTTACCATCGTGATTGGTTCACAAAGCCCAGCGATGCCCGTTATGGATTTCTGGCGATCTGCGATCGCTATCAGAAGTTTGGTTGCGATTTCTATCTTGCCAGCTATTATCATTTCGCTTACCTCCTCGGAAAAGATTACGAAGTGGCTGTAGCGATTCTTACTCAAAAATTAGGTCAGCTACCGTAGTTGATGTCCGATTGAATGATATCGATTAAGATTAGTTTGTAGTGAAGACTGTAGCCCGCAGGCTCCTGGGGACTAAAGTCCTCACTACAAACCGGATCGATCGCCCTCAAGCGCTAAGCGGAGGGATTTGACCGAGCAAGATCTCAAATATCATCAGGTAACGGTGGCAGTAATGCCTCTATTTGTACCAGCAAACTAGGCAAAATACTTGTAACTATATTCCAAATAACTTCCGAGCTCACTTGGTCATAACGGTGAACCAAAATATTGCGTAAGTTAATCGTATTTCGCCAATCAATTTCGGGATGTAACTGCTGAAACTCGATCGAAACTCTGCGAGCTGCTTCCCCCAAAATGCCCAACTGCCTCTCTACGGCACTTTGCATAAAAACACTTTCCAGATAAGTCTCGCAAGCAGCATCAGCCGTCAGGGTAAGCTCATCTAATTTGGTATAAATTGTACTTGACAAAAAGACAACTAGAGAAAATGTGGCATTCACATATTAAGCTGTTGTGCATTTAAAACGCATATTGGTATAATATAACATAATGATATTCAGAAAAAGTGAATGCCTGCTAA
>NZ_JAUBPR010000148.1:0-14188 GCF_036700845.1 Microcoleus sp. S13_C5 | reverse complement strand
AAACCTTTTAAGTGGACATATAAGGGTAAAGTCTTGGCTGTCTAATAGTCTGTGTATTTACGCCGAGGTGTACTAGTTTAACCCACAGGAAGTTATTTGGTTTTTATAATTATCTTCTAATTATGAATTTATCGGAGTAATAAAATGTCAAATTTTATCAGCAATTGAGACGAGCGATCTGTCAGAAATGTCATAAACTGTCATAAAATATCATAAAAAGTATGATAAAATAAGAAAAAACCCTACACCTACTCGACCAATGGACGTTAAAGAAGTCTTGAGATTTGCCGAGGATCTGGTTTTCGCCAAAACAGGAGAACACTTAAACGATCTGCAAGAAGCTATCTTGCGGGGTGCATGGAAAGGTCAAAGATACTCTAAAATTGCAGAAGAATCTCACTGCACTGAAGGTCATGTCAGAAATGTGGCTTCTGAATTATGGCAAGTTCTTTCTGATGTCTTAGGTGAAGAACTGAATAAATCAAATTTTAAAACAACATTAGAAAGATGTCGATTCTCAATTATTTCATCAAAGTTTGCGAAAGACGGTACACAAATTAATAATGTCAATGTTTGTGGAGACACTTTGCAACCTCCCGAAGTTCCAAAAGATCGATCGCCCTCCACCCCCACCTCAGACACCTCCCAACCCCAAACCAGACTAGACTTAGCAGACGCACCTCATATTTCATCATTGTGCGATCGCACATCCGAACTCGCCACCCTAGAAAAATGGATCGTTCAAGACAAGTGTACCCTTGCAACAATATCAGGACTCAGCGGTATCGGCAAAACCGCACTTTCCCTCCACCTCATCCAAAAAATTCAGCATAACTTTGAATACGTCATCTGGCGAAGTCTCCGCCACTCCCCACCGTTAGAAACTACCCTAAAAAATCTCCTAGAATTTCTCTTAAATAAACCCGAAATCGAACTCCCTACCAGCATTCCCGATCGGCTTTCCCTGTTAATGGAATATCTGCGAAAAAACCGCTGTCTCATTATCATCGACGACGTGCAAACCATTCTCAGCAGCGGACAATTAGCAGGAAATTACCGCCCCGAGTGCGAAAATTACAGCATCCTCTTCAGACAAATCGGAGAAACAACCCACAACAGTTGTTTAATCCTCAACAGTTGGGAACCACCCAGAGAAATAACCGCCTTAAAAGGAGAAAAATCATCAGTTCGCAGCTTACAACTCAAAGGCCTAGGTGCAGCAGCAGCCGAAATTTTCAGACAAAAAAGTTTACTCAATCCAGAAAAATGGGAAAACTTAATTAACGCCTACCGAGGCAATCCATTGTGGTTAAAAATAGTCGCCACCACCATTCAAGAAATATTCCGAGGTAGAGTTGCAGAATTTTTGAAATATGATATGCTATTCTTAGGGGAAGAATTGACAGCAACATTGCACCCGCAGATAAATCGTTTGTCAGAATTAGAGAAAAAACTCATCAGCCGCCTCAGCGGGGAAGCAAATTCAGTTTCAATAGAGCAATTGCTACAAGATGCCGATTTATCGCCCTCTGAGTTATTCAACGGGGTGCAATCTTTGGGGAGGCGATCGTTAGTTGAAATAGAAGAACAGGAGAATGAAACGCTATTTAGCGTTTGTCCTGTGATGAGACAATATGTAATATCAAATCCAGTTTGTTGATACTTTCCGACAGTCCGACAGTCCGACAGTCCGGCAGGGATTGAAACCCCTGCCTCACAGCTAAAGTCGGTTAAAATCGACCACGGAATGTGATGAAAATGCAATTAATTGTAGTCCTCTTTTAGAGGACTTTCGCTGTGAGACAGGGGTTTTCAGCCCCTGTCGGACTGGAACTAAAACGAGAGATTCGATCGCTAATATGAATACTCCTGAACCTTCATTAACTAAAACCGAATTAAGAAAATCGCTCCTCAATACCCGCAAATCCTTATCAGCACAAGAATGGAGACAAAAGAGCGATCGCCTCTGCAATCACCTGCAAAAGTCGCCCTTACTCACCCAAGCAAAAACAATCCTCGCCTACTTCAGTTGTCGCCAAGAACCAGATTTAAGTCCCCTATTTGTAACTCCCCGCCAATGGGGATTTCCCCGCTGTGTCGGCAAAGAGCTATCCTGGCACATCTGGCAGCCTGGAGATGCTTTACATACTGGAGCTTATGGCATACTCGAACCCCTGCCGGATGCTCCTAAAATAGACCACTCAGAAGTAGATTTAATGCTCGTACCCGCAGTAGGCTGCGATGTTCGCGGCTATCGCTTGGGCTACGGCGGCGGCTATTACGACAGAATGCTCAGTTTAGCTGAGTGGGAATCAAAAGTTACGATCGGCATTATCTTTGAATTTGCCTTGCTGGCCCAACTACCAGTTGACTCCTGGGATCTACCGCTGCACGGCATTTGTACAGAAAGCGGTTGCAAAATTGCACAGCGAAAATCTTAAACGGGTATAAACAAATTAATTTTCCGCAATTATGCCTATATCCTCTTAATCTAGAATCTAGAATCTAAAATCTAAAATCTAAAATCTAAAATACTATGGCCCAGCGCTACGTTCGAGTTAAAACAACACAAGGACACATCCATTACGGTTTACTGCAACTGGGCCACAGCGTTCAAGTATTTGATGCACCGCCCTGGTTAAAAGGACAACCAACCGATTTGGAACTTTCACCAGATACTTACCAAATTCTCGCCCCGTGCTCTCCCTCAAAAATTGTAGCCGTAGGCAAAAATTACGTCGATCACGCCGCCGAGATGGGAACCCCAGTACCGGAAGAACCCCTGCTGTTTTTCAAGCCTCCGAGTGCTGTCATTCCTGCAGGTGGAGCGATTCGCTATCCGCAGCAGTCGGAAAGGGTAGACTACGAGGGAGAATTGGCCCTGGTAATTGGCGAACATTGTACCAACTGCACTCCCGAACAAGCACACAGCAAAATTTGGGGCTATACGATCGCCAACGACGTAACAGCCAGAGATTTGCAAAAGCGGGACAACCAGTGGGCGAGGGCCAAAGGGTTCGATACTTTTTGTCCCTTGGGGCCTTGGATTGTCCGCGAACTGAGTCCTGCTGCACAATTGCAGACTTTTGTCAATGAGAGCGAGCGACCGGTACAGTCATCCCAGATCGATCGCATGGTTTTTTCGCCAGACTTTCTCGTCTCCTACATCAGTCAAATAATGACCCTAATTCCCGGCGATGTGATACTGACGGGAACGCCGCAAGGAGTAGGGCCGCTACAAATAGGCGATCGAGTCAGAATTGAAATAGAAGGCATCGGCAGTCTTGAAAATACAGTAGTTATTAGTAATGGGTAATTAGTAATTATCACCAACAACTGTCAACGGTCAACTGCCAACTGCCAACTGACTAACGTACCTGCATATAAACAGCATCCGAAAGCGGAGGAATCTCTGCATATCGTCCCAAAAGCGACTGAACTACGGCATAGACAAATGCAGCAAAAGCGCCCAAAAACACCATGTTATACAGAGTTTCCGCAATAAATGCGACTTGTAAGCCTTTAGAAAAAATCGGCAAAACCAGACCGCACAGCATCAAAACAATGTCTAAAAGAATCGCCTGCATCGCATTAAAACGAATGAAGTGACTGATGTTTTCGTTTCTAACTACTCCTAAATACAGAGCAAAGAAGATAATCAAGCTAGCAAAGGGCAAACTATAAATTTGCATCAATGGAGCTAGCGGTATCAACAACAGTTGCAGGACAGGAAACTGTGTAAACAGAAACCTGCCAAAGGCAAGCCCGTCAACCAACGGGAGCAAATAAGGCAAAGAAGCAAAAATCCGGTCTGGAACAGTTGTAGATCCGCGCCAAGTCATAATGAACTCTCCTGAGTCGATCGATTAACTATTAATTCCATTAAACTCAGGATAACGCAGCAGCAGGGTTTGTGTTTCGACTCTGCCGGAACTTGCTTTTTACTCAGCAGGGAGCAGCCTCAACTACCAACGGCAGGCTTTCTTATTTAATATTGGCAATGACGAAGCCCATTTGACACTCGTACCGATCGGGCAAATTTTCCGTAGGTTTAGCAACTGGATGTCCGCAGCGAAGCTCTCCACCACTCCAGCGCGGTTGGCCAGTGCGATCTGCCAGCAAACAACTTTGGCAAACACACTGAGGGGCAAGCATCTGATTTTCCATTAAAATGACTAACATTTGATACCTCCGGCAGGTTTCACACCAGTAATTTCATTGTATGTCAGGAGTTGGGGACAAACGGCTTACCCTGAACACAACGTAATATTTATATGAATGGTGCGAAATCCGTAGTACGGTATAAGATCCCCAATTCCCAATCCCAAATTTGTCAAGAGGTTGATTATTGTGACGGACACTAACTTAGAATTCCTTTCCAAAACCGATCCGCTCATTGCCGATTTAATCGGGCAAGAGCTGCAGCGGCAGCGAGACCACCTAGAACTCATCGCCAGCGAAAACTTTACCTCCGCAGCGGTAATGGCAGCTCAAGGCTCAGTGCTGACCAATAAATACGCCGAAGGACTGCCAGCAAAACGGTACTACGGCGGCTGCGAATTTATTGACGGCATCGAGCAAATCGCGATCGACCGCGCCAAAGAGCTATTTGGAGCCGCTCACGCCAACGTCCAGCCCCACTCCGGCGCTCAAGCCAACTTTGCAGTATTTTTGAGCTTGCTGGAACCCGGAGACGGAATTATGGGCATGGATTTGTCCCACGGCGGACACTTGACCCACGGTTCGCCGGTCAACGTATCCGGCAAATGGTTCAAAGCTTTTCACTACGGCGTCAGCCAAGAAACAGAACAGCTTGACTATGATGAAATTTTGGCACTCGCCAAAGAAAACCGACCGAAATTGCTAATTTGTGGCTATTCAGCATATTCGCGAATTATCGACTTTGAGAAGTTTAGAGCGATCGCCGACGAAATCGGAGCCTACCTGCTCGCCGACATCGCCCACATCGCCGGGTTAGTCGCCACAGGGCACCACCCCAACCCCCTCCCTCACTGTCACGCAGTCACAACCACCACTCACAAAACCCTGCGCGGCCCCCGTGGTGGCTTGATTATGGCCAATGACCCGGAATTAGGTAAAAAATTTGACAAAGCAGTTTTCCCCGGCACTCAAGGTGGTCCCTTAGAACACGTCATTGCGGGCAAAGCAGTAGCTTTCGGCGAAGCATTAAAGCCTGAATTTAAAACTTATTCGGGTCAAGTAATTGAAAATGCACGCGCTTTAGCTGCACAGTTGCAGCAGCGGGGTTTAAAACTCGTTTCCGGCGGCACGGACAATCACTTAATGCTAGTTGATTTGCGCTCGGTAAATATGACAGGCAAGCGAGCGGACCAATTAGTCAGCGGTGTGAATATTACTGCTAATAAAAATACCGTGCCTTTCGATCCGGCATCGCCATTTGTCACCAGCGGTTTGAGACTCGGTTCGCCGGCCATGACCACCAGGGGAATGGGAACAGCAGAATTTACCGAGATTGGCAATATTATCGCCGATCGCCTGCTAAATCCAGATGATGAAAGCGTCGCCGCCGACTGCCTGCGTCGAGTAGCAGCACTGTGCGATCGTTTCCCCTTATATCCCCACTTGTACTTGAAAGTGCCGGCATTAGCTTAATTTTCCTGATCGGCAATGGGGAATTGGTAGTTGGAAGTGTACGGGTAAAAGGGTAAAAGAGCAGGAAAAGATTGAGAGTTGCCGGTAGCGATATTGACAAGCGGTTTTCACCAAAAATATCGATCGCCAATACGGTTTTTAGTAAAGATATTTGTCGGGCGGGGCTGGTTTGACTAACGGTATTTGCCGGTTGCGAAAGATACCGCTCAACTGGCCCCGCTCGCCAAATATCGACTTTTTTGCTCGCGAAAAAGTCGATATTTCAAATCGTTAATTCGAGAGTTATGAATGGAAAACCTGACAATTCGCCCCAGGGCAACTGCCATTGCGGCAAATCTCCGACTCCCAAACCCCCAGTCGCTCTTCAAGATGTTTCCTTGTTATAAGCCATCTGAAATGTAGTAGACTCTGCCTGACAGACTAATTGCCCCGCACTATTTAAAATTGATTTCAGATGCCGTACCAGTATCTGTACCACATACTCGCTTTTCTGGTTTCTGCGATCATCGTCCTCTGGAGTACGCCAATAGTCAAAAAAATTGGTCTCAAAAGCGGGCGAGTCGATCGGCCAGGCGAGCGAAAAGTCCACAAGCGCCCGATGGTGCGCTTGGGAGGAGTTTCCATCTTTCTCGGCACTATCACTGCCCTCTTATTTGTCTGGCTCTCAGGAGGCTTCATCGATGCTAGCGGACAAGTTCTCAATCCCAAAGACGAATACGAAATTTGGGGAGTCACCCTCGGCGGCATCGGATTCTTCCTCATCGGTTTAGCAGACGACCTATTTTCGCTCTCGGCTGTAAAACGCTTGCTCATGCAAATTGGCGTATCCAGCATCGTTTGGATGGCAGGCGTACAAATTGAGTTTCTCACAGTTCCCTCCCTGGGACTGACTAATATTGGCTGGCTGAGCTTGCCAATTACCGTGATTTGGCTTGTCGGCATGGCCAACGCCATCAACTGGATTGATGGTTTAGACGGTTTAGCTGCCGGAGTTTCAGGGATTGCTGCAGTTGTGATGCTGATTGTCAGTCTGGCGATGCACCAACCGGCGGCGGCCCTGATTGCAGCGGCTTTAGCTGGGGGGGCCTTGGGATTTCTGCGCTACAACTTCAATCCGGCTCAAATCTTTATGGGGGATGGCGGGGCTTATTTTATCGGGTTTACTCTCGCTGGAGTGGGAGTAATTGGGTTAGTTAAAACTACCGCTGTTACTTCTGTGTTGCTGCCATATTTAATTTTAGCAGTACCGATTTTAGATATGTCGGCGGTGATTCTCGATCGACTTCGCAACGGCAAGTCACCGTTTATTGCTGACAAGCGCCATCTCCACCACCGACTTCTACAAGCCGGACTATCCCATCGATTTGCGGTTTTATTTATTTACTCACTGACACTGTGGGTGGGAAGTTTAGCCCTAGCTTTTTCGCTTCCCAGCGGCGTAATTTACGCTATGGGTGCAACAAGTTTGCTGGGATATGCTAGCTGGAAAGTTTGGAGACACGCTCGATAGTTAGTTGACTGTTGCCTGTTGACTGTTGATTGTTGTCATTCCCCAATTAATTTCCCAATCTAAAATCCAAAATCTAAAATCTAAAATTGAATGGTTGCTGAAATTATTTGTGTTGGCACTGAATTGCTGTTAGGCGATATTCTTAATAGCAATGCCCAGTTTTTAGCCAAAGAATTAGCGAGCCTGGGAATCCCTCACTACTATCAAACAGTGGTGGGGGACAATCCAGAACGTATCAAACAAGTGTTAGAAATCGCCGTCAGTCGATCGCAGCTTTTGCTCTTCACGGGAGGCCTGGGTCCCACACCAGACGACCTCACAGTCGAAACGATCGCCGATTTTTTTGGGGTTCCTCTGATCGAAAAGCCGGAAATTATCACAGATATCGAATACAAATTTGCCCAGCGGGGACGCACCATGAGTCCCAGCAATCGCAAACAAGCTTTAATTCCAGAAAGTGCGGACATTCTGCCAAACCGCAGCGGTTCTGCACCGGGCATTATTTGGCAGCCGATTCCCAACGTGACTGTAATGACATTTCCCGGCGTACCGGCGGAAATGCACTTGATGTGGCAAGAAACCGCCGTTCCTTACCTGAAAAATGGTGGCTGGTGCAGCGAAACTATTTACAGTCGCACATTAAAATTTTGGGGGATTGCTGAGTCGGCATTGGCCGAAAAAGTAGATAGTTTTCTCAATTTAACTAATCCTACTGTGGCTCCCTACGCCAATCACGGCGAAGTCAAACTGCGGATTTCGGCCCGCGCGGAGTCGTCCGTGGCTGCGAAAAACTTGATTGAGCCGATCGCACAACAGTTGCTGCAGATTGCTGGCCTAGACTGTTACGGTGCCGATACCGATACCCTCGCCTGGACTGTCGGTAAATTGCTGCTGTTGGCTGGCGAAA
Organism: Microcoleus sp. S13_C5; assembly: GCF_036700845.1. Lineage (NCBI taxonomy): Bacteria > Bacillati > Cyanobacteriota > Cyanophyceae > Oscillatoriales > Microcoleaceae > Microcoleus > Microcoleus sp. S13_C5. Next base: position 6,137 of record NZ_JAUBPR010000148.1, on the reverse strand, counting down.
CTCTTAGCGTGGCTGAATCTTGCACGGGAGGCGGGTTGGGAGCGATGCTGACTGGTGTTGCCGGGAGTTCGAGGTACTTTTTGGGCGGAATTATTTCTTACGACAATCGGGTGAAGGAAGGATTATTAAATGTTAATCCGCAAGATTTAGCCGAATTTGGGGCAGTCAGCCACCAAGTGGCAAAACAAATGGCTGCGGGAGTGCGATCTCGCCTCAACACCAGTTGGGGATTAAGCATTACAGGCATCGCCGGGCCCGAAGGCGGCACAGACGCTAAACCTGTCGGACTGGTTTATATCGGTTTAGCGGGCCCCCACGGCGACGTAGAAAGTTTTGAATATCGCTTTGGCGATGCCAGAGGCCGCGATTGGATTCGGAATCTGAGTAGCTGTACGGCGCTCGATCGACTCCGGCGTAAATTATTGTTGGCAAAAGCGTAGAAAAAATCCTACGATTGGTCAATTGTCAACAGTCAACTGTAAGCTTAAGCTTTATTTAACACTCTCTACTCCGATATAATTCGGCAATTTTCCTTTTGCCTCTTGATTATCTGTAAAGATTCGTTATGATAATAAGATAGGACTGATTGGCCAATATACTGACTCTCTCCATTGCTCAAAATAACCAGCAAGCGAGAAAGCAAGTTTGACCTTTGGTTTCAAAGTAGTGCTTGCTTATTTTCAGATATTTAGCCGTCGGTTTAGCAATCTAGACTATAAAAAAAGGAGCTATCCGTTCAATGGAAGACATTGAAAAGGTGCTGGAACAAATTAAAGAATGGGTTCGCAAGCTGATAGAAGGACTGCTGAGTCCCGAACCTGAACCGGAACTCGAACCGATTCGTATTCCTGTAAACCAACCGAGAAATCGCAGGTAGTCGGGACTGAATTAGAAGTTTGAGGTTTAAGGTTTGACGTTTGAGGTGGCAGGGTGGTTCTAAATACCATGTCCAAACTCTCGTAATTTTTGTTGCGCGGGAATTTTTAAAATTGTTAAATATCCTGGTACTTCACGGCCCTAATCTGAATCTATTGGGTCAGCGAGAACCTGGAGTTTATGGTTCTGCGACTTTAAATGATATCAACAAATTGCTAGAACGAGAAGCGCAAGCCCTCCAGGTGAAAGTCTCAATTCAGCAGTCTAATCATGAAGGCGTCTTGGTGGATGCAATTCACTCGATGTCAGGGCAGCACCAAGGCTTATTGATTAATGCTGGAGCTTATACTCATACGAGTGTGGCAATTAGAGACGCGATCGCCGCTGTGAATATCCCTGCCGTAGAAGTTCATCTGAGCAATATTTACCGGCGGGAAGCTTTTCGGCATCACTCGTTTATCGCAGCGGTGGCGATCGGGCAAATCAGCGGTTTTGGCTCAGAAAGTTATCGGCTGGGGCTGCAAGCTCTAGTTAGTTACCTGATTAAAAATTAAAAATTTACCGATTGTAGCGATCGGATGAGGGCAGGTTTTAGATGGAAAACCAGCCCTTATATGTTTGGGTTGAATTCAAATTAATCACAAGAGTTAGGCAAAGAAGCAAACCAGGAAGAATTCTAAATTACCAATTACCAATTACTAACAACTTGAGTTAAATTCAAATGCGGCATTCCCTGTTGAGCAAGTTTCAAGGAACCATCCTGGGGGCAGTTTTAGGAGACTCTCTAGGCCTGCAATACCAGAGGCAACTCGTGGGTATTCCCCCCCAAACAGAAGACTTGCAGCCGATTTTACAACTGACGAAACACCAACAATTCACCCCAAGAGGGGCAACATTGGCGTTGAATTCTGTCAACAGTAAAATCCCAAGTGGCAAAGACTCATCCGAATCCGGGAGACTTGCGGTAGCGTGTGCTCAAAGTTTAATTCGGTGTAGGGGTTTAGATTTAAAAGATTGGCGCGATACTTGGCAAGCATTTGCCAAGTCGGAAATCTACCATCCCGGCAACAGTGAGTTTCAAACCCTGCTTAACCCTAGTGAAGCTGCCGTTGCTGCGCTGCCATCGGCGATGTTTTTTCACGAAAATAAAGCCAAGCTGCGAGAAAAAATCATGCTGGCGATAGAGGTTTGGCACAACGAAAACCAGCCAGAATGGGAAACAGCAATTTTAGCAGTAGCATATATGATCGCCCGAGCTCTTAAAGAAAGACTTGACCCGGCGACAGCGATCGAGCAAACACTTGCCTACCTGAAAACAGATAATGCTTTAACAGAGCTGCTGCTGCAAGTGCAAATACTACTAGAAAAGGGAGCCGATTTAGAAAGAGCCGCCACTCATCTGTGCAAAAGCGCCACAGCTTTGCGAGAAAGACAGGGCGAAGGTGAGAAAAAATTACAAAGGGAGTCAATTGTCAACCCAGGAAATTTCATTCCCATTGCCTTAGCTTTCTACTGCTTTTTGAACACCCCAGAAGACTTGCGCTTGTCAGTGGTGCGCGCTGCCCGCTGTGGTATAGCCGGACAAATAACCTGCGCCTTGACGGGAGCTTTGTCTGGAGCCTATAACGGCGTTGCTGGGATTCCTGTAGAATGGCGACAGGTATCTTCGGCTGAGGTTAAATCGCTGCAGCTAGCTGAGGGCCGAGAACCCTCGCTCTGGGGAACGGGCAGCGATGCAAAAATTGTAGAGTTAGCAAATAACCTGTTTGCTGTTTGGGCAGGAGTTTACAGGCCCGATGCCGGACTGGATTCTGCAGGGCTAGCCCGATCGGTGGCTGCACCTTATGTCATTAGACCTCGTAAAATATAAAGGTTGGAGCTTTTAACGGTAAGGGGAAACCAGAAATTAGCAATTAGCCATTAAAAAGTCAAAAGCGAAAGTTGAAGGAGAGCGACAATTAAAGATTAAAAAGTGAAAAATTAAATCGGACGCGCCTGCCCCAAAAAACCGGGTTTCAACGAGAATATGGGGTTGGGAAACGAAGAATCTACGGATAAACAAGGTTTTTAGCCCTCGCGGGCGAGTTCTGTTCAAGAGGGACAAGGGAAGGAAAGAAGCTGCTTGCGTTGTTGGCCACCGTTAGGAAAGCCAACTTCTGGCGATAGTCAGGCAAAGCAGTCTGGGGGGTTGAATATTCAGCCAGGGTAGTTCGGATAAAATCAATCAAGATGCATAGTCAGAAATTCTGACAAAGCTGCTGGATAACAGTGATATATCTTCGACACAAATGAATACGCTCTCCTCATTGATGCGGCAGATTGAGCAGCTAGGGGCTGCGCGCTCACTGCGCCAACACATTGCTAAAGTGCAAAATGGCAGCAGCAAAGCAGATACCTCACGCGCTGGCGGGCCTCTCCTGAGCCGTTTGTCGCGCCAGAAATGGCTTCTTCCCGAGACTTTTACTACTAAATTTACAAGTAAAACCTCCAAATCAAGCCTCAAAAATCAAGCTCGTTCCCCTATGTTGGCGCTCGTAGCGGTAGTTTCCCTAAGCAGCACTCTGGGTCACCGCTTCTACAACCAGCCGAAACTGGATGTGGGAACGAAAGCTCCTCAGACGATTAAGGCTCCTGATACTGCTAGCGTCCCGGATTACAAAACTACTGAAGAACAGCGGAAAGCAGCGCGGATCGGGGCTGTAGCGATATTAATGCTAGATCCTGCGGTCAATCGACAAATTTATCAAGAATTGCAACAATTTTTGCAGAACGGGAGCGATCTACGGGAGGCGGTAGGCCCGTTTCCGTTTGCGAAGTCCTCGGCGCTCTCACTTGCTGCACAGGTTTACTTGCGGAGCTGTCCAGAGTGGGAGTGGCGCTCGATTTTGGCGCAAGCGGGGGACAAAAGTGCAACTTCCCAGCGGTTGAGTTTGGATTCCCCCGCAGTTGCTGGGCAGACGGAGAACAAGTCTCGGCAGGATGCTATCGCTCAACTGCAAGCTTACAGCCGATCGCTCCCGGCTGCAGACTTTCAAAGCCTGACAGACAGTATTTCCTCTGCTCGCCGACGCTATCTCAATGCTGTGGAGGCGCTGGAAAAACCGTCGGTTCCCGGACTCCCCCAGATATACGATACTTCCCTGTTTGAGTTGTCCGAAGCAGCCTGGCAGAAAACCCAAACAGGCATGAATCGCGCGGCAAAAAGGATGGTGGCTCAAGGTATCCTGCAGGGGTTGCCTAAAGAGATTTTGAAAGAAGCTGTGAAGCTGCAAGTGGCTGATGAAGTGCCGTTAGAGTCCCAAGCTTTGGCGGTTGAGGGTTTAACAGCGATTTTGCAGCCAAATCTGGTGAGAGATCGGGAGGAAACCAAACAGCTAGCTGAATTAGCGGCGCAAAAGGTGAAACCGGTGATGATCGCAGTAAATCAGGGCGAGATAATTGTTGCACAAGGACAAGAGATCTCGCAGCAAGATTTCGTGTTGCTGGACTATTTTGGTTTGAGCCGGCGGGGGGTGAATTGGCTAGGGCTGACGGGTTTTGTTTGTTTAGTCGCGGGGGCAATTGCGATCGTACTGCTGGTGGAAAGGCACTACCGCTTGCGCCGCAGAGATCATTTGCTATTGCTGCTGCTGACTTTGAGCGCGCCGGTGCTGGTGAGTTTGGGACTGCCTTGGACGAGTTTGCCGGCGATCGGGATTTTAGCGGGCGGCTTCTACGGTTCGGCAGTGGGAGTGACTGTGGTGGGGCTGCTGTCGGCGCTGCTACCCATTGGCTTAAATGTGGACTTGATTCATTTGGTGGCTAGCGGGGCGGGCGGATTGTTGGGCGCTTTTATGGCCGGGCGGCTGCGATCGCGCGAGGAATTGGCTCTTTTGGGCGTGGCTGTCGGCTTGACTCAGGGTACGGTTTATCTGGTGGGGACTTTGATTGCCAGCGCGGCTGCCGGTGCTATTTGGTACGTCGTACTGGGTACGGTGGGCGCGCAAAGTTTGGCCGGTTTGGCTTGGAGCGTTGTGGCGATCGGCATCAGCCCTTATTTGGAACACGTTTTTGACTTGATTACGCCGATCCGGCTGGCGGAACTTGCCAATCCCAACCGCCCGCTGTTGAAGAAACTGGCTGCCGAGGCTCCGGGGACTTTTCAGCACACGCTGTTTGTGGCGAGTTTGGCGGAGGCTGCGGCCCGGGAACTCGGCTGCAATGTTGAGCTGGTCAGGACTGGGACATTATACCACGATATTGGAAAAATGCACGACCCGCTCGGGTTTTGTGAAAATCAAATGGGCGGGGCAAACAAACACGATGAAATTAATGACCCTTGGGCGAGCGCGGAGATTATTAAAAAGCACGTTACCGAGGGTTTGGTGATGGCGCGAAAGCATCGATTGCCGAAGGCAATTCAGGCGTTTATTCCCGAACACCAAGGTACAATGTTAATTGCTTACTTCTACCACCAAGCGCAGCAAATTGCTGCAAAAGAAATAGAAGATTTAAAGATGGTTTTGTCAGATGCGGATAATTCAAAGTTAACAATCGCAAGTCGCCAAGTGAGGGAGGAGGATTTTCGCTACGATGGGCCTATTCCGCAGTCGCGGGAAACCGGGATTCTGATGCTGGCGGATTCTTGCGAGGCTGCTTTGCGATCGCTCAAGGATGCTACTCATGAAGAGGCTTTGAATATGGTTAATAAGATTTTGAGGGCTCGCTGGCAGGATAATCAGTTGATTGATTCGGATTTGACGCGGGAAGATATGTCTCTAATTGCGGAGATTTTTGTGCGAGTTTGGGAACAGTTCAATCACAAGCGGATTGCTTATCCTAGCGCAGTTTTTACTCCCAGGTAGGAGGAAATTTTGAGTTAGGAAAAATCAGTTCGCATTTCAGTTGTGAATGAGATTTCATTGCGATTTTCCCCGCAAAGCGCCATGCACTTCAGGATTATCGCTGACAATTACCACAGGTTGTTTGATTCCTCAAAATTCCGAAGAGTCGATATCTCTTTCGCCAAGCTAGGTGCGATCGCAATTTTTGCCAGTCTGGGGCATCGATCGCATTTGCAAAAGCGATGATAGTATCTACAACCGCAGCGCGGTCAAGAATCCAGCCGATTTCTGGTCGTTCCTACATCACAAATAAATTTTGTGACCCACATTCCGCAGATATTCAAGCAGAAGGAAAGGAAGGTAGATTCGGAAACACAAAACTCCCAAACGATTGCCGTGCAATCGTTTGGGAGTTTTTAGTGTATAATAGATTTCTGC
>NZ_JAUBPR010000147.1:0-14259 GCF_036700845.1 Microcoleus sp. S13_C5 | reverse complement strand
TATACTGATGATCGGTAAAAAAGTCATGGTGGGGTTCATGAGTATTTATACTCATCGCAAAAGTGACACGCTCCCGAAAAAGCATTTATTTTGGAGAAGTCGGAATTTTTGATTTCAAAAGAAGAACGTCAAGAAGTTTTAAATCCAATTATTAGTAAGCTAGATAAATCCAAACCACAACAAGATAAAAAACTCCAAAATTTGCTGAAGATTATAGATTTTCACTGTCCTCAAGAAAAATTAGTTATTTTTTGTGAACGTTATCCTACTGCTTCTTATTTAGAAGAAACAATTAAATTGTTAAAGCCATTTTTAAGAATATTTAGCACGATTGAAAAAAATAAAGATACTAAATATCAACCAAAAACTTTAAATAAAGTAGAAAAAGCAATTGAAAAGTTTGCCCCCATTGCTAATAATACTTCTCCAAATGGTGAAGATACTTATGATGTATTTATCACTACTGATAATTATGGCATTGGCGTTAATATGCAGGATGCCTCAGTTGTAGTTAATTATGACATAGCATGGACTCCTATTGAGCCGATTCAAAGAGCCGGAAGAATTTTAAGACTTTGGGATGATTTTCGGACTGTAAGAATATATACTTTCATTCCAATTCTTACAGAGACCAAAGAGTTACAAGATGAATTTGTAGATATAGGTAAACGTTGGGATAAGTTAATGCAACGCCATGAAGAATCTCGAAAAATAACTGATTTGCCTGTTTTAACATCAGATGATAACCAATTAATTAATATGCCAAATTTTGCTTCTGATACTAAAGTTAAAAAGGGAATTTTAAATCTTCAACAGGCAGAGGATAAAGACGTTTATCCTTATTATCAACATACTAGGAAACTACATTTCCATCGTGATTATGGGGAAAAACTCGAAAGTGATTTGGTTAGTGCTTTAAATTATTCAGGTGAATCTATTCTTATATATATTCTTTTAAAACATAAGGATGACTATAAAATATTAGTGTACGATCAACAAAAAGAAAACTTGCGTTCTCCTTCACCTGAGCATATTCTAAATTTAATTGAATGTACTCCTGAAACTGAAGTTGCTTTAGTAGAGGCGAATATAGTAGAAGAGTTGGCTGATATTGCTATTAGAAAATGGTGCGATCAAAATCAGATTGCTGAAGAAGAGGTGAGTAGAGAATGCACATTATATTTGAAACCCTATGGTGAAAATTCTCTAAAAAAATTGCTGAGGTATGAACGCCCTGACGAGTCTGAGCCTGCTGATTAGACGTGACCCGACCATCCGCCCGGTTGAGAGAGTTGCTGCTAAACGAAGGTTTAGAGTGTGACACGATGGAGAGTTCATCAGTTACTTGGAGGCTATCTTGGGCATTACAAGGTTGGAGGCAATTCGACAAGAGCAGAATCAGCTTTTACAAGAAGCGTCGGCTATTTTAGGCAACAAATTTAAAGCAGAGTGAGAATGTGTGCGGCGATCGCACTCATGGTAAATTTAATAAATCCAGGCTTTCCCTCAAAAGCAGACAAAAGAAGGCTTGCAGTCGATCGCCCAATACGCCATGCCCGATTCCGAATTTTCCGATGACTTAAAATGGACACCTGAAGCCAAGGCAACGTCGCAACTGAAGTTAACTCGTTTAACTTCACTTCTCCTCGTTCTTGGCAGTCCTGTTTCCAGTTTGTGACGGGATTCTTCTTCTTAATCGGCTACTTGTGGCACGCGGGTCGCGCTCGCGCTACTGTCGCTGGCTTTGAGAAGGGCTCAATCGCGAAAATGAACCAGTGCTGGCTATGCCTGATTTGGACTAATCGATCAAATTTATTTCTGATTTGATTGTCTAATCGAAAAAAGCTCCAGCTCGCGCGGGGGGAGCTTTTTTTTGAGCAAATATCTGGAAAAAGGGGCTTTGCGGTCGATCGACCTTTCTCTGAGTGACTCTGCAAGTCTTGAAAATTGACAAATGTAATCATTTAGGGTATGAGACTTGCAAGGCAGGCTCTACAAAGTTTATATTTAAAGTAGAAAAGTTTTAGTCCCACACAATTGAAAGTTGCACTGAAAAGTTGCAATTTGAAGGCAGCTCGCTAGCGGTGCAAAACTAATCGACGATCGCCATCAGGATATTTATATTTTATTAAATGGCTGTGCTTGCCGAATTTTTTAACAGGCACAAAACTTTTGGGCCGCTTACTATTATTGCTAGGAAAGCAAAAGATTAATAATGGACTCATTAAAGATCGAAAATGTCAAGGTGATTTTTGATCGAGCAAATTTGCTCGAACGCATCGCCAACCGCATTCGCCGCTCTCTAGAACTACCCGAAATTCTGAGCGCAACAGCAGCGGAAGTTCAATCCTTCTTGGGAACAGACAGAGTAAAAATCTACAAATTTCATAGCGACGGCAGCGGTGAAGTGATTGCCGAATCAATTAACGACAACCGCTTGCCATCCCTATTGGGTCTGCATTTTCCAGCAGAGGATATTCCCCGTCACGCCCGCGAAATGTTCGCGCAACTACAGGTGCGATCGATCGTCGATATAGATTCCGGGCAGCTAGGCCAAAGTCTGCGCCGCGAGGCGGTTTCCGGCCAACTGCTGCCCGACGAAATGCGCTTTCGTGCGGTTGACCCCTGCCACGCTGAATACTTGACTGCACTGGGCGTCAAGGCTTGCTTGGTAGTACCAATTTTTCACGGCGAAGAATTCTGGGGGTTGTTGGTATCTCACCACTCCGAATCCCGGAGTGTGGCAGAAAACGAACTCCAAGGCGTTCAGATGGTGGCAGATCAACTCGGCGTCGCGATAGCCCAATCAACCCTCCTCGCCCAAGCGACGGCGAAAGCTCAACGGGAAGCTGCCGTCAACCGCGTCGCCGCAGCCCTTAACTCCCAGCCGGCGATTGAACTCCAAACAGCTTTGGTAGAATCGGTAGCAGCACTAGAGGCCGGCGGCGGCAGGCTGTGCATTTTCGCCACGCCATTCATTTCCGACAGCAGCAAGGTTACGAATCTAGTTCCCTATTCGGATAACTCCACTGGCGAACTCACAGTCTACACTTGCGGTTCAGGGCCGAAGATGGGAATTTCGGCAAAATACCCGCAGGTGGAGCAATACAGCGTTTGGCACGAATATTTTAAATCCGGCGAGCAACAGGTTTGGGCAATTCCCGACTTGTACCAAATTAGCAGTTTGAGAAGCCTGCAACCTGCATTTCGATCGACTAAAATTCGCAGCATTTTAATCGTACCGCTCAGAACCCGCCAGCAAATATTCGGTTACTTGACCATTTTTCGAGAAGAATTTGACACCGAAACTCTCTGGGCTAGACAGTTTGATAGCGACGGGCGGCTCGCCCAATCTCGGATCTCTTTTGAAGCGTGGAAAGAGTCAAAAACTGCCCAAATTCGCGAATGGAAAACTGAAGAAATCGAATTATTCCAAATTTTTGGCACCCACTTTTCTAATGCTATTAACCACTACCAACTCGATCAACAAATAGAAGCACTTAACACAAATTTAGAAAATCAAGTTCAAAAGCGCACCGCTCAACTACAGCAGTTGACCCAACAGCAGCGAGTGCTGTTTGAAGTGGTAGCAAAAATGCGGAAATCCCTCGAATTGAACAAAATTTTTAGCACGATGTCCCAGGAAGTGCGGCGGGCTTTAAATGCCGATAGAGTTGCGGTTTACCGCTTCGATTCCGCATCAGAATTTAACGAGGGGGAATTCGTTGCTGAAGATGTTTTGCCAGATTTTGTGTCAGCAATGGCAGTCAAAGTGCACGATCGCTGCTTTGGAGAAAACTACGCCAATCTCTACTCTCAGGGCCGAGTTCACACAATGTCCGACATCAGACAGGCCAGACTGCAAGATTGCTATGAGCAACTATTAGAGCAATTTCAGGTCAAAGCTAGTTTAGTTGCACCGGTAATGAAAGGCAACGACCTTTGGGGGTTGCTGTGCGTACACCAATGTTCGGCTCCCCGCAACTGGGAATCTTCCGAAATTAAGTTTGCTACCCAAATTTCCGCGCAGCTCAGTATCGCCATAGAACAAGCAGATTTGCTCGCTCAAACTCAGCAGCAAGCAGTTGAGTTGCAGCGGGTAGCAGAGCAGGAGCAAATACTGTTTGAGGTAGTTGCTAAGATTCGACAATCTCTCGATTTAGATACAATTTTTCGTACTACAACTACAGAATTGCGGCGGATATTAAAGGCCGATAGAGTTGGCATTTATCGCTTTGATCCTAGTTTAAACTTTAATGAAGGCGAATTTATTACCGAAGATGTTTTGCCTGGTTTTTCTTCGGCAATGGATGTAAAAGTTAACGATCATTTTTTTAGCGAAAACTATGCCCAAAAATATAGTCAGGGACGCATTCAAGTGCTACAAGATGTCGAAAATGCTGGACTTTCAGACTGCCATGTTGCTCTTTTAGCTCAATTTCAAATTAGAGCTCAGGTGATTATGCCACTGATGAATGGCAGCGAACTTTGGGGTTTGCTGTGCGTGCACCAGTGCAGCGGTTTGCGCCATTGGAACACTTCGGAAATTCAGTTTGCTACGCAAGTTGGAATTCAGTTGAGTGTAGGATTAGAACAAGCAGATTTGTTGGCTAAAACGCGGCAGCAATCAGTTGAGTTGCAGTGGGCAGCCGAGCAACAGCGGATACTCTTTGAAGTGGTGGCTAAGATTCGAGAATCTCTCGATATCAACGCGACTTTTAAGACTGCAACTCAAGAAGTTTGTCAGTTTATGCAAGTCGATAGAATAGCCGTTTATCGCTTAAATCCTGATTTGAGCGGTCAATATATTGCCGAGTTTGTGAAAGAGGGCTGGATAAAATTGGTAGGGCAAGGTATCAGTACGGTTTGGCAAGATACTTATTTGCAGTCAAACCAAGGCGGCAAGTATCTGAATAATGAAACTATAGCCGTTGACGATATCTATCAAGCTTGTCACTCGGAGTGTGACATTGGTATTTTAGAGCAATTTCAGGTAAAGGCTTATGCGATCGCGCCGATTTTTGTAGGACAAGAACTTTGGGGTTTGCTGACAGCGTATCAACATTCGGAACCCCGATGCTGGGCAAGTTCAGAAGTTAACTTTTTAGCTCAGATTGCCAATCAGTTAGGCGTTGCTATCCAACAAGCCGATTTGCTGGCTCAAACCAGACGCCAAGCAGAACAAATCGCTCAAAGTTTAAAAGATTTGCAGCACACTCAAGCTCAATTGATTCAAACTGAAAAAATGTCGGGTTTGGGGCAACTGGTAGCCGGGATTGCTCACGAAATTAACAATCCGGTTAATTTTATTTACGGCAATCTCAATCACGCTAGTGAATATACTGCTAGCTTACTGAGTTTGCTGGAACTTTACCAGCAGCAATATCCGGCTTATAGTCCTGAAATAGACAAATTGAGTGAAGATATTGACTTGGAATTTCTGCTAGAAGATTTGCCCAAATTGCTATCTTCAATGAAGGTGGGAGCCGATCGCATCCGTCAAATAGTTCTGTCGTTAAGGAATTTCTCTCGTCTTGACGAAAGTCAAATGAAGGCGGTTGATATTCACGAGGGCATTGACAGCACGCTGTTAATTTTACAGCACAGGCTGAAATCTAATGCGGACGGTGCAAACATCGTGCTAGTGAAAGAATACGGCATTTTGCCTCTAGTTGAGTGTTATGCTGGACAGTTGAATCAGGTATTTATGAATGTAATTGGGAATGCGATCGATGCTTTGGAATCGCACAAGTTGCTCGCGGGTCAATCTGTAACTCCTCAAATTAAAATCTCTACTGCTGTGGGTCAACTTAATGGTACTGTTCCTAGCGCGGTGATTCGGATTTCTGACAACGGCACAGGAATTTCGGAATCTATGAGAAAACGCATATTTGACCCTTTTTTCACCACTAAGTCGGTGGGGAAAGGTACAGGATTGGGACTGTCAATTAGTTACCAAATTGTGGTAGAGAAACACGGTGGCATTTTAAAATGCAATTCGGAATTGGGGAAAGGTACTGAGTTTGTGATCGAGATTCCGCTTGGACAGCAGTCATTAGTCATTAGTCATTAGTCATCATCTTTCTTTTGTCACTTCGGAGATGTGACAGTTGCCTAAGCCCTGATGCCAAAAAGTGCCTATTTAATTGACTTTCATAGATTAGTTTCGCTCTTTTGTAGTTCTTGTTGGAGAGTATTCTTTACACGATCGTACTCAACCTCGATTTGAGCCAAAAGCGTTGAGGCTTGATCTAGTTCACCGCGCGCACCCATAACTTCTAACGTGGCACAAAGCTGCGCCAGAGGAGCCGCGCTTAGGTTCGCACTACTGCCTTTGAGGGTATGGGCCACTCGGTTTAGGGTTTGAGTATCCGCTTGGGCGATCGCAAATTTCATAGCTTGTAGCAACTTTAAAGATTCCTCCAAGTAGCAGTTCGCCAACAAGCTCAAAATCTGGGTTGAATCTTCATCTATGCTGCTACAGAAGGCTTGCAGTTCTGTGAGGTTAACCGCCGGCACATCAATTTCTGGCTTCTTGCTATCTGATTCCTCCTTTTGGGCTTGCTGCGGTTCCTGGTTGAGTGGACACTGACTCAGCGCTTGGATGAGAGCCTCTACTCGAATCGGTTTACTGATATAGTCATTCATGCCAGCATCAAGACAAAGCTGGCGATCGCCCTGCATAGCATTTGCTGTCATGGCAATAATTCGGGGACAAGTATGAGCCGGCCACTGCTCACAAATACGACGGCTGGCTTCTAGTCCATCCATCTCTGGCATTTGTACATCCATCAGCACTACATCATAAGGCTGGCGATTCAGGGCTTCCAAAACTTCCAATCCATTGGCAGCAATATCGGCCCGGTATCCCAAACGCTCTAACAGCAGCAGTGCCACCTTCTGATTTACCAGATGATCTTCTGCTAAAAGAATTCGCAGTGGGAGTCTCTGGGCCAGCTTCATATCATCCTGAACAGATCTAGGGAGCTGTTGTTGAACTTTTTTCGGTTGAGCTTGTAGCACATGGATCAGTATTTGATAGAGCTGGGATTGTTTGATGGGTTTGCTTAAAAAAGCCGCAAAGTGGGTGGAGAGCGCTGAAGAACTCGCTTCTGGGTAGCCCATTGAAGTCAGCAACACTAGGGGTAAACGGTGGTACTTAGGATGCTGGTGGATGGCTGAGGCTAGTGTGAGGCCGTCCATTTGTGGCATTTGCATATCTAAAATAGCGAGATCAAAGGTTTCTTCAGTCTCAAGCCAGTTGAGCGCTTCCACAGCCGATGGGGCAGCCAGACTCTGCATCCCCCAAGTCTGGGCTTGCAACGTCAGAATTTGTCGGTTAGTGGGCTGGTCATCCACGATTAATAAACGCTTGCCAGATAGTTCTTGTACCATTTCCATCGGTTCCGCTAACTCAGTAGCAACAGAGGATGCCACAATTGTGAAGTAGAAGGTAGAACCCATTGTGACTCGATTAAGCTTAGCGGCTTGCCATTTTGGTGAAGGGGTTCCTCCGACGTGACCTCGAGTCTCAACCCAGATCGTGCCGTTCATCATTTCACTAAGTCGCTTACTAATGGCCAGACCTAAACCAGTCCCTCCATACTGCCGAGTCGTCGAAGCATCTACTTGACTAAATGACTTGAACAGTCGATCAAGGCGGTCTGCTGGAATGCCAATCCCTGTGTCTTGAATGGCAAACTGGATTTCATACAAGCTTTCTGGCAAATTCCCTAGCTCAGAAATCGTTTTGTCAGAATCCACTAGAGAGGCTTCCACGGAAAGGGTAACTTCCCCAGTTTCAGTAAACTTAATCGCATTGTTGAGCAAGTTAACTAGGATCTGACGCAGACGGGTGACATCACCCAAAATCAACTTAGGAGTCTGAGGCTGGATGAGGTAGCCCAACTCAATATCTTTCTCATCTGCTTTAACTGCAAGTTGGTCGATCGCACCTTCTATGCAATCTCTCAAGCTCAAGGGATACATTTCTAGCTCCAGCTTGCCAGACTCAATTTTGGAGAAGTCCAAGATGTCGTTGATGATACTCAGAAGGGTATCCCCACTATTGCGAATCGTCTCGATAAAGTCTCGCTGTTGAGCCTTGAGTTCTGTATCGAGCAGTAGTCCCGTCATGCCAATAACCGCATTCATAGGAGTGCGAATTTCATGGCTCATCATCGCCAGAAACTCACTTTTCGCTCGGTTCGCAGCTTCAGCTTCTCGTCTAGTTTGCTCCAGGGCAAAGTTTTTCAGAGTTAATTCTTCTCGTTGTCGAGTTTCTTGCTCTAGTAATTTGGCTTGAGCAAGGGCAATTCCTACTTGAGTCGCGACGGATTCTAGCAACTCCACTTGATCGGTGGTCCAATGACGGTCGCGATCGCACTGGTGCAAACAAATGGCACCATTCGGTTCTCCTTGGTAAGAGGTCCGCACTACTAATGTCGATCTCAATTTGAGACTGGTACAAATAGAATGAGCACAGGTGAGCAATGATTCGCAATAGACATCCGGGGAGGCGATCGCTTCATCCCCAGCCATCAACTGTTTTGTATAAGCAGGACTGGCGGCCAGAATGTCATGCTCCCCGCTGGGGGCAGATCCGGGTGCTAGATACTCTGCAACGACAGGAAACTGAGGCTGTGGATTATCCAGGTATGTGCGAATTAAGCAGCGACTGACCCCAAAAGCTTGCCCAATCTGAATAGCAGCCGTTTCAAATATCTGCTGAGCATTGAGGCTTTGACGAATTTCTTGGGTAATTTGCTTCAGCAGTAGGGCTTTTTGCAACTGTCGTTGTAGTGCTTCTTCTGCCTGCTTGCGATCGGTAATATCCTTAATAAAGCAGTGATGCCCTACAAAGACATTTTGCTCATCATAAGCAGAGACCATCACCACTTGTTTATAGAAGCTAGAGCCATTTTTTCGCATCCCCCTAGCTTCCACTTCGACTCTGCCATCTCTCAACATCTGTTGATAAGCAGCCACCATCCTGCCTACATCTTCACGATGAACCGTTCTTTGCCAGTCCATCCCTAACATTTCCTCTGGCGGATATCCGCAGATGGCGGCATAAGTTTCGTTAATAGAGACATAGCGCCCTTGAGGGTCAAGCCGAGAGATCCCTGCCACCGCATTTGCTAGTGCCGCACTCATTTGTTGCAGTTCCGCTTCGGCTCGTTTGCGACCGCTAATTTCAATTAGAATGCAACCCACTGCTATAGGCTGCTCTGCATTTTTGAAAATGGGAAAGTGAGAAACGAGCCAGTAGCGCTTGGCATCCGTTTGGCTGGATACTTCTGAGCTCATTTCCAAGCTGATGGAAGGTTGTCCTGTCGTTAAAACCTGTTGTAACAGTGCATTTATACCAGGAGCAAATTCCCCCAACATCTCATCAGTTGTCTTACCTAAGTGAGCCTCCACAGAGTGGCAATTAATTTCAGCTAGTGCCTCATTGATTTGTAAAAATCGGAACTGCCGATCGTGGATACATAGCCCTACTCCTGCCAGAGAAGCTCCTTTAAAGAAAGCATTCAATAATTGCTCTCTGGCTTGAATTTCCTGCTCTAACTTTTTGCGGTTGGTAATATCGCTGTGAGAACCAGTCATACGGACAACTCTGCCCGCTGCATCCGAAAGCGCTTGCCCTCGAGCCAAAATCCATTTGTAGCTCCCATCCTTGCAAAGCACTCGATGTTCTGTAATATAAAAGGGAGTTTGGCGCTGAAAGTGATCTTGAATTGCTTGCATCACCCATGCGATATCATCGGGATGAACTCGCTTACTCCATTCGTCCAGGTGATTGCGAATTTCATGCTCCTGGTAGCCCAACATCTCTTTCCAGCGAGCCGAGAAGAATACTTCATTGGTGTTGACGTTCCAATCCCAGACCCCATCATTACTACCACGTAGGGCGAGTTCCCACCGCTCTTCACTCGCTTGCAGAGCGACTTCTGCCTGATGCCGTTCGATTTCACTACCAATCCATTGAGCCATCAGTTTCAGTAATTCCACATCGGCAGATTTAAAGCTGTCTGCACGGGGAGATTTACTAGAAAAGCTGAGGGTACTGTAGACTTTGCCTGCAACTAAAACTCGTGTTCCAATATAAGCTTCTATGCCAAAGGCAAGATAGGCAGGATGGTAACGCCATTTTGAGGTGCCTGTATGTTGGATGGTTAGGGGTTCATTTGTGTCTAAAGCTTCACAGCACAAAGTTTGCCTAATATCAAGGGCATCACCTGGTTTCAGGACTCCATCCGGCGATCGCACAGCCATCACCTCATAACGATTATCTTGCACACGAGCCAAGATGCCACATTCAAGGCGAAATGTCTGACATCCCATGTCAATCAACGCTTGGATGCGCTGCTCAAAATTGAGATTTTGGGTAGCAGTGACTTCATATAAAGCTCGTATTGCCGCCTCTCTTGTTCTTAGTTCAGCTTCGGCTTGTTTACGTCTCTTAATTTCAGCTTTCAGAGATCGATTGATTTTGGATAATCTTTGCGTTCGTTCTTGAACCCGCTGTTCTAATGTAGCGTTGACGTGTTTAATCTCCCTAAATTTTTGATGAAGCGTGATCGCCATCAATTGAAAATTGCTAGCAAGCTCGTTGATTTCCGTAACAGAGCTATGTTTCCATTCAAATGTTTCTTCTGAAAGCTTGTTGGGTAAGTCAGTAGTCGCAAGAGCTAAAAAGGATAACGGCTTGACCAGTCGTTCGCTAACCACCGTTGCAAACAAAAATGCCAACATTGTGATGACGAGAAGAATAATCAGATCTATCCTGTAGCGGTTTTGTAAATTTTCTACATAGGGAGCTGCTGGAATTTCTAAGCGTAATCTCCAGTTCAGCTCAGGGGTAATCGTAAATTCCTGTATATATAGAGAGTTTTTCCAACGGATCATCGGATAGTTGCCCTTGCTAGCAACCCACTGCTGCAAGGTTCCCTCTAAGGTGCGAGTGCTGCCGTGCTTTGACTCTTGAACACTGGTCAACAGCTTTTGGTGGGATTGATTACTCGCAATAACTTGGTTGTTTTGATCGAGCAATGTAATGCGTAGTTGCTGATTGTTTTGCTGAAAAATGTATAGAGATTGGATCTGGCTTAATGCTAATGAACCGTGAATAAGCCCAAGGAAATGACCTTGAACTTGCAGGGGAACATTCAATCCTACATGAGGCTCGTCAATTAATAAGTCGTTATGGATAGGAGTCATCCAAGGTTTCAACCGCTCTTGAGCCAGGGTAATTAGAGATTTATGTTCGGTGCTTTGTTCAATCAACTGGCGACGGGTTTGATTTAAAGGAGGAGAAGCCGCTAAAACTGTTCCAGAGGAATCGGTCACATAAATGTTGTCGAAATCTGGAAACCACTGATCGAGCAGGCTAATGTCTTGTTGCAGTTGATCGGATGATATAATCGCTTGATTAGCAGCAGTGGTGGCTTCAGGAATGAGCGATTTTTCCGCTAATGTATTCAACGCTAAGAGATGTCGCTGATACCATCTAGATACACCGCTACTGAAATTTGTCCCGTTTGTTTGTAACTCAGTATGCACAGTCGTCTGAATTTGAGCGACTAAGTATCTACCATCAATAACTAATAAAAGCAGTCCTGGAATAAAGACAAAAGCAACCAACAGATGAAAAATAGTTTGTTTTAATGAAAGGGCATGGACTTTCTTGGAACGACCAACCTGTTTATCAACGGGTGCATAAACAATGATAAAGCTGGCAACTAAGGCATTAAAAATGCCGTTGACTGCTTGTTTGCACATAACTAGGAGGACTTGAGCAGCCTCCAGGTGGATCATTTGACCGTAGAAAAGCCAAACGAGAGGCATTCCAATAAAGAACCAGTAAAGCCCATCAAATAAAAGGAGGTTCGGACGTTTACGCTTGCAAAAAAAACCTACAAACAGAGCCTCAATGACCAAAATAATTGTGGCGTATGGATGATGCCAAAGTAGATAAGTATAGCTGCCTGCTATTAGACTGGCAAAACCTCCCCAGCCCCAGCCGAAATAGTAAGTAATAATCAGTATTGCAATACTGCCAAAGAGAAAATCAAGCCCAAAGAAAAGAGATAAACTGAAATAGTTGCCCAGAAAACCCGCACCAGTGAGAAGGGCGATCGCACCTAACCATCTTTTATCACGCACTGAGCTAGCCCCTCCCATAAACTTTTATAATCGCTAGTTGCTGAATCTGACCTGATTCCGATAAAAAAAGCGCCATAAAGCAGATCTGTTATTTACCTGACAGTTTCCATGAAGCTCGCACCACCGATTATTTAAGCTTTAAGACTAAAACCAATATTTACTCATGCAGGACTGGATATTTCGCTCAACTTTTAAGAAAAAATTATTCCCAATTACGACGAGAGGCAGAGTTGTGACTTTTATGATTTAATGAGTGAACTCATTAACTGTATGAGTCTTGGTACAAAAAGTATTACGACCTTGGTCTTTGGCTTGATAAAGTGCTGCATCGGCAGCAGTAATTAAAGTTTCTGGGCCGCTCTCTGAGGTAGGAATCACACTGGTAATACCGAAGCTGAGAGTAATGCAATGATGCGGAGAACTCTTATGGACTATTGCTAAAGCTTGGATGCGAGCCTGCATTTGCTTAACGATTTGGATTGCTCCCTCAAGCTCAGTGTCGGATAAAATCACTACAAATTCTTCACCTCCATAACGTGCTACTAAATCTCCAGCTCGATTAATACTGCTATTGAGAGCTGCGGCAACTTGCTGTAAACATACATCCCCTGCTTGGTGTCCATAAGTATCGTTGTAAAGCTTGAAAAAATCGATATCACACAAAATCAGTGATAAAGGAGTTTGCTGCCTCGTCATGCGTCGCCACTCCTCTTCTAGCTGTTGGTCAAACTGACGGCGATTGGCAATCTGAGTCAAACCGTCAATTGACGCTAGGTATTTTAATTGTCGATTGGCGGCCTCTAGCTGTTTGTAAAGTAGGGTTTGTTGCTGTTGCAAATGAAATTGCTGAATCAAGCGTCGCACTCTCTGTCCCAGAACAGCCCAGTGAATCGGCTTAGTGATATAGTCAGCGGCTCCCGCTGCAAACGCTCGATCGACAGATTCTTGGTCTTCCAAGCTAGTAATCATTAAAATAGGTGGGCGATCGCTCTCAAGCACTTCAGATAATTTTTGACAACAAGCAAAACCATCCATAGTAGGCATCACTGCATCTAGCAGGATGAGGTCTGGATGTACTTCCTCATAAGCTGCTAGCCCTGTCAATCCATCACTAGCTTCGGCCACTCGGTATTTTTCCTTCTGTAAATACAGTCGAAGTTGCAAACGAATCAAGGCATCGTCATCCACGATGAGAATTAAAGAGGACTGTTCCGTAGATGGGTTAGTCGAAATGGCTGACTCTTCTAATGATTGATACATACGTCATGGTGTATCTTAAGCTTTGGAAACATTCTAGCCTAGCATATTTTGAGCTTGGGATGGAAAGTGAAAAAATGGCAAATATGTCATAAATTATACACCAACTAAGCTGCCGAAACAACATCCTAGGCAGCGTCGGGTTTGTTTAACCAACAGCCACAGTCTACTTAAAATTTCTCGTTTTTTTTCGGGGATATAAAGTCTGGTAAATTGCCCTAATTTTTGTAAATATGTAATTATTTTTGGGGCGCTAAACAGTTTTTACAACGCCGATCAAGCTTTGACGAACGATCGCCAGTTATCCCTCCAACGATCGCCCGTTCTCCCGCGATCGCCGCTGGGATAATATGCTATATTTCTCAACTTAATTCAGGCTTTTTCAGGTGCATCAAATTCCTCCCTCATCTTTGAGCGATCGTCCGATCTATTTTTGGGGAATACATCTGATGGTCACACGATCACGTATAGCTTCGCCCTTGGTTGAGCATTTGTTCACACCAGGAAGCTCTGACTGCAACATGGCGTAAGCTTTGTTAAGAAAGATCTACAGCGTTCTGTGCGAGCTGGGATAGGTTTTTTCTCTCCTTTCTCCCAATAATCCCCCAGATAGTGTCTAAACTCCTGTCTTTGGGCTTGAGTCTGGAACACATCGTCAAAACGTTAACGCTATCTTTCAAAGCATGGGGGCATGGAAGCTATAAGCTGTTGTGCATTTAAAACGCATATTGGTATAATATAACATAATGATATTCAAAAAAAGTGAATGCCTGCTAAAAATTTTCTAAGTTCCGAAACAAAGGAAACTCTTCAACAAGTATTAAAAGAGCATGA